>USEZ01000062.1 GCA_900553775.1 uncultured Slackia sp.
TGGCGGCAGACGTCGAAGCGGCCGCCGCCGAGCGAGCGCATGGACATCACGCTTTCCTCGGGCACGCTTTTCGCCGCATCGCGCACGGTTACCAGCACCTGGAAGAAGATCGTCAGAGCGATGAGCGCGATCTTGGGCGCATCGGCCAGGCCCATGAGCACCACGAGCACCGGCAGCAACACCACCTTGGGCAGCGGATAGAGGAAATACAGCACGGGCGCGAACACCGCGTCGATGCGCGCGGAACGCCCGCACAAAAGCCCCAGCGGAATGGCGAGCACCGTGCCGATGGCCATAGCCGCCACCACGCGGTACAGGCTGACCAGAAACGCCGGCCACAGATCGTCGAAATACGTTGCCACCATGGGGATGGCGTCGAAAGGCCCCGGCAAAACCGGATTGCCGACGGCGAGCGCCGTGAGCTGCCAGCCCGCCAGGATGAACACGATGGCGAACGCGTAGCCCGCAAGCTTGCGGGCGAATCCGTTACGCATGGAGCCCTCCTTCGTGCGCGCGGGCGGGCGTGCCGCCATCTGCGGAAAAGGACGCCGCGCAGCCAAGCTCGCCGCCGTCTCGCAAAATATCGCGCAGCATGCGGCACCGTTCGAAGAACAGCGGCGTCTCGCGCCAATCGTCGGCCGTCATCTCGGCGTTGTCCACCACGGCGGCGACACGCCCGGGACGCGGCGTCATCACCACGACGCGCTGCCCCAAAAACACGGCCTCTTCGATAGAGTGCGTCACCAAAACCTGGGCATAGCCCGCCTCGCGCCAGCAGCGCTTCAGCATATTCTGCATCTCTTCGCGCAAAAGCGCGTCGAGCGCCGATAAGGGCTCGTCCATCAAGAGCAAATCGATATCGCACGCCAGGGCGCGGGCCATGGCAAGACGCTGGCGCATGCCGCCCGAAAGCTCAGCGGGATACGCCTGCGCGAACTCCTCGAGTCCCACGCGGCGCAGCGCCTCGTGCGCCCGCGCGATCCGCTCGCGTTTCGGCATGCGGCGCACCTGCAGGCCGAGCGCGGCATTCTGCTCCACGGTCTTCCAGGGCATCAGGCCGAAATCCTGCAGGATGAGCGCCGATTCCTTGCGCGGCCCGGCCAAAGGAGCGCCGTCGACGAGCACTTCGCCTTCCGTCGGATGCTGCAGGCCGCAGGCCGCAAGAAGGCTCGTCGACTTCCCGCAGCCCGAAGGACCGAGGATCGCCACCGATTCATGAGCCGCGACGCGAAGGTCGAACCCGTCGAGGGCGAGCGTTTCGCCGCGCGACCCCCTATAGCGCTGGCACACGCCGCGCAATTCGAGTTTCGGAGAGGCCGCGGCGCAGGCGCCGCAGGTCGCTGCGTCAGGCATGGGCCGCATCCTTTCCCGCCTTCGCCTCGGCGCTGCGGCGGTTCAGCACGCGCATCTCCACCACGACGAACACCACCACGGTGAACACGGCCAGAAAGTCGGCCAGCGGCACCGCGAAATACACCGCATCGAGCGAATCGAGCATCGGCGCGATGCTCGGCAGCGTTTCCGGTAGGATGAACAGCAGCGGAACCAAGAACAGGATCTGGCGCGTGAGCGACAGGATGATGCTTTTCACCGGCTGGCCCGTGGCCTGGAAATAGTTGGCGCCCACGATTTGGAAGCCAATCAGCGGCAGGAAGATCAGATCGACGCGCAGGGCGAAGGCCGTGAAGTCGACGAGCGACTGCTCCTTGATGCCGAAGAACCCGACGATCTGCGGGGCGAACAGCATGATGGCGACCCACATGAGCGTGCCCATGACGGTGGCGCCGACCGAGCCCACCTTGAGCGTGGTTTTCACGCGGTCCCACAGCTTGGCGCCGTAATTGAAGCCGAGCAACGGCTGGATGGCGATCGACACGCCGATCAAGGGCAGAATGACGAACATGCCGATACGCTGCACCACGCCGACCGAAGCCAGGGCGTCATCGGCGCCGATCGGGTCGAGCGAGCCGTACTTGACCAGCATGAAATTGATGAAGAAGTTCACGATCGCGCCCGCCGCCTGCACGGCGAACGACGCGGCTCCAAGAGACAGAATGCCGCGGACGAGTTTCGCCTTCAGTCCGAAATAACGGCGGCGCAGGCGCAGAGGAACGCCCGGCGTCTTGGTGAAATACCAGATGACCGTCGCGCAGCTGATGGCCTGGCCGCAAATGGTGGCCCAGGCGCTGCCGGCGACTCCCCAGCCCCACCACAGCACGAAGATCGCATTGAAGATCGTGCAGCCGACGGCGCCGATCAACATGGTGACGAGCGCGCGGTTCGGCGCGCCGGCCGTGCGGATGAAGTTGTTCAGGCCCATGCCGACGATCTGGAACACGCAGCCCAGGCTGACGATCTGGATGAAGTCGCGCGCATAGGGACGCACCGTGTCGGTTGCCGACGACAGCGTAAGCAGCGGCTCCACCACGAAGGGGATATGCGCGAGCACGGCAAGGATCACGCTCGCCACCACGGCGAGCATGGCCGTATTGCCCAGGATATGCTCGGCCTCGTCATGCTTGCCCTCGCCCAGGCGCAAAGCGCACAAGGCGTTGCCGCCGGCGCCGATAAGCATCGCCAGCGCGAGGAAGATCGTCATGGTGGGCGATGCCACCGTGATGGCCGAAAGGCCGATTTCGCCCGCGCCGTGGCCGAGAAAGACCGAGTCGATCAAGTTGTACGCGCCGTTGACCACCATGCCCAAAATGGCGGGGATGGCGAACTCCACGGCAAGCTTGGGAATGCTCGCCGTGCCCATGCGGCCGACACGGTCGGGCATGGCAGCATTGCCCTCCCCCTGCTTCGCCGCAGCGCGAGGCGGCGCATCCGATACGCTCTGCAAAGCCGTATCCGATGCGCCGCGATGTTCTTCTTTTCGTTGATTCATGTGCTCGAACCGCCTTTTCGCCGTGATGTTCCTTTTGCATGCAAACAATTCATTGTAGCGAGGAGCACGGCGGGCGCGTAACTAGCTTGCGGAGCCCTCCATAACAACCGCAAAGGCGGAAAGCAGCCGCTGCAGCAAGTCGTCGAGCGCGCGAAGCGACGGCGCGATGTAGTCGGCGGCCACGTCGCAGACGTAGGCCGGCTCGTTGCGTCCGTCGGTCACGATGGGGCGATCGGAATGGAACACGTTCACGCCCACCCCGACCACGATCACGCCGCTGCGCGATTCGAGCGAGATGCCGCATAGCTTTCCCTGGTCGCACACCACGTCGTTGGGCGCCTTCACGCGAATGACCGCATCGTCGACGTCGCATTCCTCGCGCAGCACCGCGGCGACCGCATTCGCGAACGCGGCGCTGTAGGAAGGCCAGGTGCGCTCGGGCGTGCCGGGGCGGAAAAGCACCGAGAAGTACAGGCCGCCCTCGGGGCTCATCCATACGCGGCCCCACTGCCCGCGCCCGGCGCGCTGACGGCGGGCGCTTACCACCGTGCCCGTAGGCGCGCCCTGGGCTGCAAGCGCCCAGACGTCGTCGTTGGTGGATTCGGTGACGTCTTTGGTTTCGATCTTAAAGAGCATGGGCCTCACCGTAGACCGCATTCTCGGGAAGCACTTCGGTTCCGTCGGCGAGCACATGATGGGGCAGAAGCTCCAAAAGCGGCTTCACGACGAAATCGCGCTCGGTGGCGCGGGGGTGAGGCAGCGTGAGCTCTTCGGCGTCGACGACATACATCTGGTAGTCGACGATGTCCAAATCGAGCGTGCGGGGGCCGTTTTCGATTTCGCGCACGCGACCGAGGCTGTTCTCGATGGCATGCAGATATCGCAAGAGCTCCTTCGGCGGCACGCCCGTACGGGCCAGAAGCACCGCGTTGACGAACGTGTCCTGGTCTTCGTAATACGCCGGCTCGCTTTCGTAGAAGCTCGAGATGTCGATAATCTGCGTATCGGGAATGGAACACAGCCCCGTGATGGCCTGCTGCAGGTTGGCGATCTTGCCCTCGGTTTCTTCGCCCGGGTTCGCCACCAAAGCCACGTTGGAACCGAGCGCTATCAGCACATAGGGCCGCAGGTCTTTCAATGCGGCCGTCGTGGCCTCCACATTGTGGACGCGCACGACCGACGCCCCCAGCTCGCACGCCATAAGCGCCTCGGACGCCGAAGCCGCATCGCGCTCGGAGGCCTCGGCGATGCCGTACGCCTCGCCGATATAGCGCTTGCGCGACACCGCGCACATCGTGGGATAGCCCAGGCGCGAGAACTCGTGGAAATTGCGCATGAGCTCCAGCGTCTGCGAGGCCGTTTTGCCGAAACCGGGGCCGGGGTCGACGCAGATGCGTTCGCGCGCGACGCCTGCGGCTTCGAGCATGGCGGCCTGGTCGGCCAGATACGCCTTCACTTCGGCCACCACGTCGTCATACACGGGGTCGTCCTGCATGGTGGCGGGCTCGCCTTTCATATGCATGATCACACAGCCGGCGTCGCACGATGCCGCAACCTCCACCATGGCCGGGTCGCGGAAGCCCGATACGTCGTTGATGATCGCGGCGCCCGCCTCCACGCAGGCGCGGGCCACGTCGGCATGGCGCGTGTCAATGCTCACGCAGATGCCCTCTGCGGCGAGCGTGCGCACCACGTCGAGTGTGCGCGCAAGCTCCTCCTCGATCGACACCGCACGGGCGCCGGGACGCGTGGACTCGCCGCCCACGTCGATGATCTGCGCACCGGCGGCAACCATGGCGCGCGCATGCGCGACGGCGGCGTCGAAGCCGTCGTGCTGCCCGCCGTCGGAGAACGAATCGGGCGTAACGTTAAGGATGCCCATCACGACGGGCATCCTCGAATCGAAGCGGTATGAAGAACAGTTCCACATCATTTAGTTGTGGCCCTTCCTTTCAGAAGAATCGCTCTGGTCATGCGGACGCGCGGGCGGCATGGGAATGCCTGCGGCCGCAGGGTCGGTGAAAGACACCACGTCGCGCGTGGAATCGCCCGAACCGGCGGGGTCTTTCGGCAGATCGCCGCTGATCGACACGTCGGTCGAGGGGTGCAGCTTCGTAGACGGAGCCGCAAGCAGCGCCTTGGCCTTCTCGTGGACGTCGGCCTGCTTCTCGGCGCGCTCCTTCTCGAGATACGCCTCCCACTCGTTGTCCAACAGCGCCTCGCACGCCTCGCCGTCGACCGTCTCGCGTTCGAGCAGCACGCTTGCCATCAGGTGCATCTGGTCTTTGCGCTCGGAAAGGATCATGTAGGCCAGATCGTGCGCCTGCTTCATGAGACGCGCGACCTCCTCGTCGATGCGCTGCGCGGTCTCGGGCGAGTAATCCTGGGTGTTGCCCATATCGCGGCCCAGGAACACCTCGTGGTTGGGCTGGCCGAAGGTCTGCTGGCCCAAGGCGTCGGACATGCCGTAGCTCGTGACCATCTTGCGCGCCTGCTTGGTGGCGCGTTCGAGGTCGTTGCTCGCACCCGTCGTGATGTCGCCGCAGAAGATCTCTTCCGCCACGCGGCCGCCCATGAACACGGCCAAATCGTCGTACATCTCGTTGCGGCTCACGAGGAACTTGTCTTCGTCGGGAATCGACATCGTATAGCCCAGCGCCATGCCGCGCGGAACGATGGTGATCTTGTGCACCGGGTCGGCGTTGGGCAGCAGGTGGCCCACCAACGCGTGGCCCGACTCGTGGTAGGCGATGATGCGGCGCGTCTTCTCGTTCATCACGCGGTTCTTGCGCTCGGGGCCCGCCATCAAGCGCTCCATCGACTCGTTGACCTCCGCCATGCCGATCTGCGGCTTGTTGCGGCGGGCGGTCAGCAGGGCCGCCTCGTTCATGAGGTTCATCAAATCGGCGCCGGTCATGCCGCTCGTGAGCTTGGCGATGCGCGGCAGGTCGACATCGTCGCCGATCGGCTTGTTTTTGGCGTGTACCTCGAGAATCTTCTCGCGGCCGCGCACGTCGGGGGCGTCCACCACGATCTGGCGGTCGAAACGGCCCGGACGCAGCAAGGCGGGATCGAGCACGTCGACGCGGTTGGTGGCCGCGATCAGCACCACGGCGTCGTTTTTCTCGAAGCCGTCCATCTCCACGAGCAGCTGGTTGAGCGTCTGCTCGCGCTCGTCGTGGCCGCCGCCGAGGCCCGTGCCGCGCTGACGGCCCACCGCGTCGATCTCGTCGATGAAGATGATCGACGGGGCGGCTTCTTTCGCCTGCTCGAACAGGCTGCGCACGCGGCTGGCGCCCACGCCGACGAACATCTCGACGAACTCGGAGCCGGAAATGCTGAAGAACGGCACGTTCGCCTCGCCCGCCACGGCGCGCGCGAGCAGCGTCTTGCCCGTGCCCGGAGGGCCGACCAGCAGGCAGCCGCGCGGGATCTTCGCGCCGAGCGTGCGGTATTTGTCGGGATTGACCAGGAAGTCTTTGATCTCCTGCAGCTCTTCGACGGCTTCGTCTTCGCCGGCAACGTCGTCGAAGCGCACGTCGGGGCGCTCTTCGACGGTCTTTTTCGCCTTGGCCTTGCCGAACGACATCTGAGAGCTGTTGGCCTTGTTCATCTGGACGAAGAAGAAGATCATCAGGCCCACGAGCAAAAGCATGGGAAGCAGGCTGATCAGGATGTCGGCGAATCCGTTGGGCAGCTTGACCTGGTAATGGATGTCGGGATGGCCCGACAGAAGCTGCATCAGGGAATCCTGCCCCACGTACGTGGACGTGTATTTGCGCTCGGTGCCGATCGTCTTCTCGTCGAGCTCGGTCGTCGCGACCTGGGAGGCGTCGTCGCCCAGGATGGATTCTGACTTCGCATCGAGCGCCTCGATGGCGGCGTTATACGCGTCGGCCGTGGTGGAGCCTGCGGTGGCGGCGGGATAATACGAGCCGCTCACCGTGTAGTTGCCGGCGTCGTAGACCACGTCGATCACGCGGTCCTGCTCGACGGCCTGAACGAATTCGGAGGTGATGAGCGTGTCGGTTTCCTTCGCGTTCATCATGCTCATCATCTGGCTGCCGATGAAAAACGCCACGAGCAGAAGCAGCACGGCGGAAATGATGCTGATGCGCTGCGGAGGCTTCGGCATCATCTGCTTGGCCTCTTTGGGGTCGATGCCGAACGGATGCATGGGGCCGCCCGCGGCGGGCCCTTTCGGAGCGCCCGGCTGCTGCGGGCCGGCAGGCTGTTGCAGGCTCGCAGGCTGCTGCGATTCCCCCTGTTGCTGAGGGGCGGCAGGCTGCTGCAAAGCGGCGCCGGAAGCGTCGGGAGCACCCGGGCCCGCGGGGGCGGCCGGAGCGTCTTTATCCTGAGAAGGCTGCGAGGGCGCCGCGGCCGAAGGGGCGGCTGGAGCAGGCTGCCCCTTCGCCTCGTTCGCCTCGGTCTCAGACGCCTCGGGCAAGGACGTCCCTTCGTCTTTGCGATCGTTGATGTTGGAGGTGTCGCTCATTATTTTCCTTGGTAGATCTCGGGTTTCAGAATTCCGATATAGGGAAGGTTGCGGTAATGCTCGGCGTAATCGAGGCCGTAGCCCACGATGAACTCGTCGGGGCATTCGAATCCGACGTATTTGCACGCGATGTCGGCCTGGCGGGCGGTCTTTTTACGCAGCAGCGTGGCCACTTCGATCGACGCGGGATTGCGCGATTCGAGCACGCGCAGCAAATACTGAAGCGTCAGGCCCGAATCGAGGATGTCTTCGGCGATGAGCACATGGCGGCCTTCGATCTGGGACGACAGGTCTTTCAGAATACGTACGACGCCCGAGCTTTTCGTCCCGGAGCCGTACGACGACACGGCCATGTAATCCATCTCGAGCGGCAGGTCGATTTCACGCACCAGATCGCTCATGTAGATGGCGGCGCCGCGCAAGACGCTGATGACGATCAGGCTCGGCTCGCCGTTGCGCGTGCTCTCGTAGGCGCGCTCGCGGTAGTCGCACGTGATGCTGCGGCCGAGCTCGCGCACGCGGCGGCTCAGGTCTTCTTGCGTATACAGGATTTCCTTGATGTCGTCGTCGCCGAAATAACGGTCGCGCTCGCCGATGGCGACGGCGGTGTTCTGATAGGTCATAAGAGCCCTTCTTCGCTTGGCGTATCGGGGATGCAGTGTAACACGCCGCGCGAACGGCCGTCCGACGGCGCGGCAACACTGTCTGCGAAAAACACGATTTCACGAAGCGAGCAGGAACGAAGCGGCGCCGAGGGCCTTTCGCGGCGATACGAAAAACGGGTGCGCCCGCACAAGCAGGCGCACCCGTCGCCGGCGCGATCGATGCGCGAAGCCGGGGCGCAGGGGCGCATCGGCCGGACGCCGCGTTTCCGCCGAAACGAGGCTGGCGTCCTAGTAGTAGCAATACCCCGGTCCGAGAGACCCGATGGCCGCGCAGGTGGCGCACCCGAACAGGCCGACCACGAGCACCCACAGCAGAATCTGCGCCAAAAAGCCGAACAGCGAGAACTTCACGGCCGCGTTTTTGGCCTCGGGGAAGTTGTGCGCGTTGGTCAGCCAGGCGAGCAGGATGGCCACAGGCCCCATGAGAAAGCCTGCCGCAGCCCAGCCGAACTTCATGCCGCCCGTCAGGTAGAGCAGAGGCATGCCGGGGACATTCTGCGGCGGAACCTGCCCCTGGAACGGGGGCATCTGGCCTGCAGGAGGAACGGGGGCGCCGCCCAAAGGAGGCACGGGGCCCGCGCCGGAAGCTCCGCCCGCCGGGGGAACCGAACCTGCGGCAGGCGCGGCGATGCGCTCGGCGGAAGCGGGCTGCGCGCCCGCAGGGGCATCGCCCGGGGTTTGCGGGATGCCCGAAGGGTTGATGGTATCGCTCATATCGTCCTCGATTCGAAGGGGTTCGTTTCGCGTCATTATACCTGCACACGCGCGACAAACCCCCGTAACGCTTGCGCAACAGGACGTCGACACGAAGATGGCGGCGAATACGTCGTATGCCGTAACGGGCGCGCCGGGCGCATGAAAAAAGCCGGCGCCCTCCCCCGCTGCGCGAGAAGAAGGCGCCGGCTCCGTCGGATGCGCGCGGCGAAACGCCGATCGGGCTAGTAGTCGCCTCCCACCACGACGAGATACGTTCCGTCGACGTTGTAGACGCCGTCGTTTTTCACCACCTGCGCGCCGCCGAGGCTTTGCGCGATGGCCTGGGCCGTCGCGGCATCGCCGTCGGGGTTGTACACCACGATGGTCTGCGTGTAGTCGTACGATTCGGCATCGCCCACGGTGGTGACGTTGTATCCCTCGTTGGTCAGCACGCTCGACGCGTCGGCCGCCACGCCCGCGATGCCGCTTCCGTTGCGCACTTCCACCATAACGTCGGACAGATTTTCGGCCGAGCCCCCGCTCAAAACGCTTTGGGCCACGTATTCGCCGCTGATCGACCCGTCGGTCACGCCGCCGTCGTTGGCGGAGTCGGCCGCATCGGCCGTCGGCGTCTTGCCCGCGTCGACGCGTTTCATCATGGCCTTCCACGCCTCGTTGTTGCTGTATTCGTAATACACCCCGTCCTCATAGGCGGAAATGGTCGGATTCATGCTGGAATAGATGTCGGTCTCGGTGTCCATGCCTCGCATGGCCGAGGCGATGGAGATGATGTCGGTCACGCTCATGTCCGTATCGATGTAGTCGCACAGCGACGTCACGGTGGAGGCGATCGTCCCCACGTCGGCCGAGAGAAGCTTGTGCGCGACGGCCCCCATGACCATGCGCTGGTTCGCGGCGCGGTAGAAATCGCCCGCGCCTATCTCGTCGTAGGCATGGCGGG
>USEZ01000063.1 GCA_900553775.1 uncultured Slackia sp.
CTTGCGACGCTTCCGGTGCTCTCGATGGGCCTTTTGCTTTCGCTGCGCGGAAAACACGGGGCGGACCAGCAGGAACGCATCGACGGCGTGGAAGAATCGCCGCTCGACGAAAGCCTTCCCGCCCTGAAAACCAAAAGCAAACGCGATGCCGCCATCGCCGCCACGCTGTTGTTCGTCCCCCTCGTCATGCGCGGGCCCTTCATTTCGGTGCAATCGTCGTGGATCGACCAGCAAAACAGCGCGCTCGCTTCGCTCCTGCTGCAGATGAGCATGGCGGCGGGCCTTCTTATGGGGTGCGGGCTCGTCGTCTTGCTCATCCGGTTCCTTTGGAACAAGCGCTGCATCATGTTTTTCGAGCTGATCATCGTGCCGCTCTCGCTTTTGGCCTTCTATGCCGCCCAGGCGTCCGAATCGCTCTGGTTCATCTACATACCCATCATCGACGCCACTTATAAAGCCTTTCTTCTATTCGTCATCCTGATGCCGTTTCTCACCAGGGCGAAAAGGCCTTTCGCGCTGGCGCCCCTCGGCCTGGGAATCCTTATCGTCGGGCGCGTTCCGTTCTCGTTGTTGGTGACGGTCCTGCCTGCGACGGCATATGCGGGGCTGTCCGTCGTATTCGTCACCCTCGGCATCGTGGGAAGCATCACCGCCTTGCTTGCGAGCGGCATGTTCGAAGACGAAAAGCCCGAAGCGGGCCTGCCGCTTTCGAACGCGCCCGAGCAAGATGCGGCCACAGACCGCCCGCGCGACATTTTGGCCGGACGGCACAAGCTCACAGGCCGCGAACGCGAAGTGCTCGGGCTTCTTGCACGGCACTACAACGCGCCCTACATCGCCAAAAAGCTCGTGCTCAGCCCGTCGACCGTCAAGACGCACATGCGAAACCTCTATGCGAAATTGGAGGTGCATTCCCAAAGCGACCTATACTTGCTCGTGGAACAAACCGCACAGAACCCCTGCGAGGAATGCCATGACCGCTGAGAAAACCTTCGATGCTTTCGTCTTCGACCTAGACGGCACGCTGCTTGACACGCTGCCCGACCTGGTAAGCGTCACCAACGAGACGCTGCGCCGTTTCGGACATCCCGAGCACACGCGCGACGAGATTCTTTCCATGGTGGGAAACGGACTGCGTTCGCTCATCTCGCAAGCCGTCCCCGCAAACTTGCCGAACGATGCCGTCGAAGAAGAGCTCGCCTTTTGGAAAGACGCCTACGATGCATGCGGGCACGCGCGCACGACGTTTTACCCCGGCATGATGGAAACGCTGGAGGAATTGAAGGCGCGCGGAAAGAAGCTCGCCGTGCTCTCGAACAAATTCGACGGCGGCGTGAAAGACGTCATGAACCGCTTCATGCCGGGCTTCATGGATTTCGAATTGGGAGAAGGGCCCGTGCCGCGCAAGCCCGACCCCGAAGGGCTGCTGCTTGTCGCCCGCACCCTGGGCGTTGAGCCGCGTCGTATCGCCTATGTGGGCGATTCGGCCGACACCGATATGCAAGTCGCCCACAATGCAGGCGCGTTCGCCATCGGCGTGAGCTGGGGATACCAGCCCGTGGAACGGCTTCGCGCGACGGCCGACGCGCTCATCGACGCTCCGGCGCAATTGCTCGACTTCGCATAGGAGGCCGTACAACGCGCAGGAGGGCGAGGACGGCCCATCCGTAAACGAGCAGGCCGCACTCGTCGCCTTGCCCCCCGATAAGACTCCGCCCGTCGGACTGCGGCGTTTCACGTGAAACAGCCGTACGCCCGACGTTTAGCACGCCCTATCGCCCAAAGGAGAACAGCCTTGAAATTCCCGACCATGGCCTCGATATTCCCAAACTTCGGCAAACGAAACGCGGCCGGCGCGTCGGAAGTCGCGGCGCCGCCCGTGTTCGCCAAGGCCCTTTCCGCATGTGTCGCGCTCGTGCTGTCGGCCGCTCTCTGCCTGCCGCTTTCCGCATGCGACGGAGCGCAAAGCGCGCCCGCCGAGCCTCCTTCGGGCGAAGCGGCGGCAAGCATCGAAGAGCTGCCCGCCTATGACGGCGAACTTTCGATCGAAATCAACAGCGGCCAGCCGGGATTCACCGAGCAGGAATCGGCGCCCGAGGCGGCAGGCGATCCGTTCGAGCAGTACAGCCCCCTTGACGACCTGGGACGTTGCGAAACGGCCTATGCGCTCGTGGGCCCTGAAACCCTGCCCGACAAACCGCGCGGCGACATATCGAGCGTCCATCCCAGCGGCTGGAAGCAGGCCCGCTACGACACCATCGACCAGGAAGCCCTTTACAATCGCAGCCATCTGATCGCCCATCAGCTTGCAGGCGAAGACGCCAACGAGCGCAACCTCATCACGGGAACGCGCACGATGAACGTCGAAGGCATGCTGCCCTACGAGGAGCTCGTCGGCGGTTACGTGCGCGAAACCGACAATCACGTGCTCTATCGCGTGACTCCCGTGTTCGAGGGCGACGAGCTGGTGGCGCGCGGCGTGCAGATGGAAGGCCTGTCCGTAGAGGACGGCGGCCTGGCCGTGCGCTTCAACGTGTTCGTCTACAACATCGAGCCCGGCATCGAGATAGACTACGCCACGGGCGACAGCCGCCCGTCGGACGCCGTGCCCGAAGTTTCATCGAACGATGCGATCAACGAAGGAACCGAAGGCAAGAAGACGACAGAGGATGAATCGGGCTCCGCACGCAATACGCAGCCCGAGGAAAGCGCCGCCGCAGGCGGCGCGAATGCCGGCGGCGAGGGCGCCGAGGTTTCCTACATCCTTAACACCGACAGCAAGAAATTCCACGATCCGGCATGCTCGTCGGCAGACGACATCGCGCAGCGCAACAGGAAGGAATACACCGGAACGCGCGATGCGCTGATCGACGAGGGGTACGAGCCGTGCAGGAGGTGCAACCCGTAACGTCTCGTCGGCGGCGGCCCAAGACGCAAGACCGTGTTCCGCAGCGCCGCAAAAGGAACGAAACCCCTGTTCCGACGCGCATCCCATACCGCCGGCAGCAGCAAGGCATCGCTCCGCGTTCGACAGGCTCTTGTCACGCAAACGTTGCGCTCCCGTAATGTCGTTGCGGTAAAATGACGCGAAATACAGCGAGTTCGGCGGCACACCGCCCCTCCGCGAGGCACGCGCGTCGGAAAGGCAGCCATGGCTTCACCCAACAACATCGGCGACCAAATTCGTGACGCCGTGCAAAACGCCGTCACATCCCAGGATTACAGCGCCCTTCAGTCGACCGTCGAGCATTCCCTCGGCGTAGCGGCGGAAAACATCGGGCGCGGCCTTGCCCATGCATCGAACGGCATCCGTCGCGCGCAGGAGGAATACGCGAAAGAGATGGCGCGCAAGCAACAGCAGGCAACCATGCAGACGCTCTACGCCAAAACGGGCGGCTCGCGCGCGGCGGGCATCGCCATGGCAGGCTGGGGGGCGGTTGTCATGGTGCCGTGCCTTCTTGCATCGGGCATTCTCGGCGTGACGGGCGGCGCCGCGCTCGCCCTGCCGCCGCTTCTGTTCGCCGCAGGCGGCGCGGCGCTGCTCTATGCCGGCATCAAAAAACTCGATCTGACCAAACGTTTCGAAACCTACCGCGATACCATCGGCGTGCGCGAGCATTGCACCATCGAGGAATTGGCGGCCGCCACGGCAAGCTCGCCCAAGGCCGTGCTGAAAAACGTGAAGAAGATGCTCGGCAAGGGTATGTTCAAACAGGCCGCGCTCGACGATTCCGAAAGCTTTCTCATCATGACGCGCGACGCCTACGGACAATACCGCGAGGCGCAAGCGGAAGCGCAGCAGCGCCGCCATCGGCAGAATCTCGCCCAAAGCGTCGATCCTGCGGCGAAGACGAATCGGGAGCTGACCGACGAGGCGCAGGCGCTGCTGGCGCGCGGAGAAGCCTACGTGGCGCGCATCCGAGCAAGCAACGACGCCATCGAAGGCGCCGAGATATCCGCGAAAATCGACCAGATCGAACACGTGGTGCGCACCATTTTCGACCGAGCGGCCGAGCAGCCCCAGGTCATAGACGACCTGGGGAAACTCATGGATTACTACCTGCCTACCACGGTCAAGCTGCTCGATGCCTACCGCGACCTCGATTCCCAGCCGGTTCAAGGCCCGAACATCGTCTCGTCGAAACACGAGATCGAAGCGACCCTCGACACGTTGAGCGCGGCGTTCGAAAAGCTGCTCGACTCCATCTTCCGCGACATGGCGTGGGACGTTTCGTCCGACATCTCGGTGCTTCGAACCGTCCTCGCACAAGAAGGGCTGGTCGACAGCCCCTTGTCGAGCCGGGCGCAAACCGCAGCGAGCGCGGCGACGGCAGGCCGGGAACCGCAGCAGGCGCCCCGTCTGACGCTGCATCCGCAGGAGCCGCAACCGTCCGATCCGCGCGGCCCTCAACAACCGCTTTCTTGACCTCGCGCATTGCGCCGCCCATTTCACCGCCGTTGCCCAAGCGTCCAAGGAGGACACCATGACCGACACCGCCGCCAACCCCCTCGAAAACGCCACGCCCGCCCCCACGCTCACGCTGACCCCCGTGCTCGACGACGCGCCGACCCCGGCCGTTGCCGCCCAGCCCGTCCAGGCGATAGCGCAGCAGCAGCCGGCGCAAAACCAGCTCGACGACAGCATGCTGAGCGCCGAGGAAAAGCAGATGGTGGACAGCTTCGCGCAGCAGATCGACGTGCGCGATTCCGGCCTGGTGCTGCAATACGGCGCGGGAGCCCAGAAGAAAATGGCCGACTTCAGCGAGACAGCGCTCGCCAACGTGCGCACGCAAGACCTCGGCGAAGTGGGCGGTCTGATCAGCGGGGTAGTCACCGAGCTGCGCAGCTTCGACGCCACCGAAGAGAAAGGGCTGTTCGGATTCTTCAAGAAGGGCGCCAACAAAATAGAATCGCTTCGTGCGAAATACGACAAAGCCGAAGGCAACGTCGACAAGATAGTCAAAGCGCTGCAGGGCCATCAGATGAAACTGATGAAAGACGCCGCCATGCTCGATAAGATGTACGACCTCAATCTGACGTACTTCAAAGAGCTGACGATGTACATTCTGGCAGGCAAGAAGAAACTCGCCGAAGTGCGCGATGTCGAGCTGAAAGAACTCGTGGCCAAAGCACATGCAACGGGACGCGCCGAAGATGCGCAGGCGGCGCAAGACCTCGAGGCCATGTGCACGCGCTTCGAGAAGAAGATCTCGGACCTCGACCTTACGCGCACCATCGCCATGCAAACCGCGCCGCAGATCCGCCTGGTGCAGAACAACGAGGTCACCATGGTGGAGAAGATCCAAACCACCATCGTGAACACCATCCCTTTGTGGAAAAGCCAGATGGTGCTGGCGCTCGGCATCGCCAATTCGGCCGAAGCCGTGCGCGCACAAAACGCCGTCACCACCATGACCAACGAGCTGCTGAAGAAAAACGCCGAGATGCTGCACACGTCCACCGTGGAGGTGGCGCGCGAATCGGAACGCGGCATCGTGGATATCGAAACGCTCAAGAACACGAACGAAACGCTGATCAAGACGTTCGACGAGGTCATGCAGATCCAGCAGGAAGGCCGCCAGAAACGCGCCGAGGCCGAGGCGGAAATGCGGCGCATGGAGGCCGAACTCAAGCAGAAGATGCTCGAGATTCCGCGCTTGCCGTAAACACGCAGGCAGTCGCTTCTCAGGAAGGGGTCGAACGCCGTCGGGCTTCGGCCCCTTTTCCTTGCGCATCTACGGCAAAGAGACGAAGAAAGCCAAGGTCAAAGCCCGTATCGCAATCATCCGAGCATCCGTTCGTCCATGCGGACGATTTCGCCTTGCACCGCATCGAGCAGCTCTTGGCGCGAATGCACGTCGAATTTCCGATAGATATGGGACACGTGGGTTTTCACCGTTCCATCCGACAAATAAAGAGCCTCGCAGATATACGGACGGCTTCTTCCTTGCGCAAGCATCATGAACACGTCCGTTTCGCGCGCGGACAGACAATGGGTTCGCGCGATTTCCCGATGGTATTCCGCCAATCTGCGCTCGACGGAAAATCCCTCTTTCGCAGATGCCCGCGCCTGGCGCGATCCGCAAGTCCCTTCTTCGGCAAGCGGGATTACCGACCCTTGCGAAACGACAGATTCCCCGCCGTTTCCACTCTGCGAGGCACCGCCCGATTCGCATGCGGCGGCAGAAGCGCCCGCTGCAACACATGAAGAACCCGCGGGCCACCCGGCAAGGCCGCTCCCTGCGTCGAGCGAATGTTCTATCTCGAAAGGACGCGTGCTCATGGGCCGGATGGCCGCAACCATGACAAGGAAGATGGCTACGACCATGAAGGGTTTCACATCGACAGAAGAATCTTGGGCAAGAAACACCCAGGGCATGGCCACGAGGCCGAAAGATGTATCGCTCACGCCCTGAAACGCCCACGGGGCCATGCGGGATGCCCGTATGGCCGTAAGGATGAGCGTTCCCGAAAGCAGATGGCCGAAAAGCTCCACGGTCAAATAAAGCCAGTCGAACAGAGGCAGCACGCGCGTCTCTCCCAGAAAGCCGTCTTGGAAGACATACAGAACGAAGCCGGCCGCAAGAATCAGAAACGCAGGCTGAAAGCGCACGAGCATGTGATTGTTGCTGTTACGCACCAGCGTGAAGTACGTGAATGCGAACAGCGCAAAGCCGACGGTCACGTAGCCTGCGACGGTGGATACAGGCGACCCCGCGTATCCTTCGCCCCAAAGGCCCAGATGGCTCATCCCGCGCAACACTGCAAGAATAAGAGAAACGGCCACAAGAAGGAACATCAGGTCGAAGACGCCCGCGCTACTCAGAGAAGAACGCGATCGATACCCCTCAAGATTGGAAGAATCAAAACGCCGCATAGAAACGATGCAGCGAAACGACACGAACGGAAGCGCGCAGGCGAGAGCCAACTGCACGGCAAAGGGAGCCGAAACGCTCAGCCACGATCCAAGAACGGTTTTGAGGAAGAGCGCGACGGCGATGGCAGCAATCGCCGTCGGAAGACGCCTCGCTTTCGCCAGCTCGCAATACAACAGCAATGTGGTGGCGTAATAGCCCGCGCCGCAACACGCCAATCCCGCAACAGCGAGCACATCGGATGGCAAGACCGCCTGAACGCGGGCGCAGGCGTACAGCAGCGCACCCGCCACGGATACGACCAATGCCACGCGAGAGGGCAGGGCGCCATCCGACTTCTCGGCCCGCCGCGCAAGCACGACCGAAACCACAGCGGCCGCCGTGAAGCCCGCCAAAAAGAAAAGCCTGGAATTGCCGAGCTGGCGAACCGCCAGAGCCGATTTCTCGAACCCCAATCCATGGCCGAGAATGTCGGCCCAGAGCACGATTGCGACAAGAGCGACCATGGCAAGCGCCGAAAGGCTGACGTCGTCTCCGTATCGCCTCGCGCCGCAGATTTTCCTCGCAGCCATATCCCCTCCTTGCGCCGCCTTCGAGGAATTATAGGGCACGCCTGAGCGCCCAGGCTTCAACCGCCGCCCGTACAAAGCGATTCAGCAGGGTGTTTATCGAAAATCACCCACTTCGGGGATAAGAAAGCGAACGGCAAGCAGCCTGCTAAGACAGTCCGGGAGAAGAAACCCGTCGGGCATTTCGGTATCACAAGTCATGGCGGCTCGATGGGGAATCGAAAAGAACGAGCCGCGAAACACCGAAGCATCACAGGAGGAGATATGGCCAAACAGGCAACTCGAAACACGGGAATGCAAACCCGAACCTCTCGACGCTCTTTCATCAAGGGTGCGGGCTTGACCCTAGCAGGCGCGGCGGCATGGGGAATGACGGGATGCGCGCCGAAGGAATCCGGCGCCGGCAATGCGTCCGATGACGATTCCTGGGACGGCGAATACGACGTCATCGTCGCGGGCGCAGGCATTGCAGGCCTGACGGCTGCCGTAACCGTAGCCAAAGAGGGCAACGGAGCGAAATGCCTGCTTCTCGAAAAAGATTCCCGTCCCAACGGCAACAGCCCCTTCTGCGCAGGATGGCAGATGTATTTCGAGGAAAGCGACGGGCCGCTTAACTACCTCGATCACCTCATCGGCGATTGCACCCCGCAGGAGACCATTCGCGCCTACGTCGAAGAAGCGATGCATAACCTCGATTGGGTTCTGGGGCTCGGCGCGCAGGAAGAATGGCTCGACATCTATCGCCCCGAACCCGAAGAAACCAACGAATACGCCGAATACCCCGATAGCCACACCGTGGGCTATCTGCTGTTCAAAACCGAGGGCGAGCAACCTCATCATATCCACGAATTTTTGCTCGGAATCGTCGAAGAGAGCGCCGACCTCATCGATTACAAAACGTCGACCCCCGTCGAAGCCCTTGTGCGCAATGCAAAAGGAGACGTGACGGGCGTTGTGGCGGACGGTAAGCGCTATCGCGCCAAAGGCGGCGTGATCATGTGCACCGGAGGGTTCGAGAGCGACCAGAAGATGCTGCAGGATTACACCGGCGTGAAAGGATATCCCTATGCCGGCCAGGCGAACACGGGCGACGGACACCGTATCTGCCAGAAAATAGGAGCAGGCTTTTGGCATATGCACGGCGGCGCATCGTATTGGCTCTCGCTGCGCAACCTCGATAACACGCGCTTCCTCTCTACGCTGTATTCCTTCACCACGAAGCAGCACGGCATCACCGTGGGCGTGAACGGTCGCAGGTTCTATCAGGACTTCGACGGATGCAGCAACTTCAAGAAATACGCCCTGCCCGGCACCGATATCACGCGCAACGTGGGATATCGCCACGGCATCACGCAGTTCGGCGGCGGCATGGCGCATCTTCCGCTTCCTGAAAAGGGATGGTTCGTCTTCGACCAAGCAGGGCTCGACGCAGGCGCATGCCCGAAGGACAAGACGGAAGACCCCGTCGCCGACGGCTGGGCCGTACGCGCCGACTCCATCGAAGAGCTTGCCGGGCTCATCGAAGTTCCTGCCGACGAGCTCGCGAAAACAGTTGCCCAGTGGAACGAATTCGTCGAACGCGGCGAAGACCTTGCGTTCTACCGTCCCGCCGACACGCTGACCCCTATTACGCAAGCGCCGTATTACGCAATGCTGTGCGTTCCCGCCCTGCTGAACACCGACGGCGGCCCCGTCCGCAACGAAAAAGGCGAGGTCTGCGACCCTGACGGCAACGCGATTCCGGGCCTTTATTCTGCCGGCGAGTTCGGCTCGATCTGGGGCAGCCTGTACCAGGGTGGCGGCAACGTGGGCGAATGCGGGGCATTCGGCCGCATTTCGGCCCGCAGCGCATTGGCACGCCTGGCATAACGTGCGAAGTCGTCCGGAATAAAGCCGTCCGACACCCCTCGAAAGCAGCGACGCCGAACGAACCCCCCTCCATACCGATCGGCGTCCTGCATTGACGCGAAGGCCCGGATGCGGAAGCAACCGGGCCTTCGCTTTCGAGCAAATCGAACCGATTCTTCTTTCCCAATCCATGAGAGAGAAAGAGGGGGCATTCGGGAATCCGCCCTTCGCGAGCGAGCGACAAACGGTCTCATGCGCAAAAAAGCCGCTCGATGAGCGGCTTTTCAATTCAAATGGTGGTCAGAGAGGGACTTGAACCCCCGGCACGGGGATTTTCAATCCCCTGCTCTACCAACTGAGCTACCTGACCAGTTGCGCTAAACGCAAGTATGTATACTACT
>USEZ01000064.1 GCA_900553775.1 uncultured Slackia sp.
CATTGAGGTGAACCGCCTTCAGACGCCCGATGCCCAGCACGCGGTCGAATTCCTCCAGCACGCCGTCAAGGTCGTTCACGATATCGTAGCCCGCATCGTGAACATGGCAGGTGTCGAGACACACGCCCATATGTCCGGAAAGCTCTACGCGGTCGATGATGGCGGCAAGCTCCTCGAAGCTGCGCCCCACCTCCGTTCCTTTGCCCGCCATGGTTTCCAGCAGCACCGTGATGGTCTGCTCGGGAGCGAGCACCTCGTTGAGAACTTCGGCGATCATCTCGATGCCCGCCTCGGCCCCCTGCTTGACGTGGCTTCCCGGATGGAAGTTGTAATAGCCGTGCGGCGTGGACTCCATGCGCACAAGGTCGTCCGCCATGGCCTCGCGCGCGAAGGCGCGCGCGTGCGGCTTGTCCGAACAGCAGTTGAGCGTATAGGGGGCATGAGCCACCAGCGTCGCGAAATCATGCGCCTCCATCCACGCCTCGAGATTCGCCGCGTCTTCGGGATCGATCGCCTTGGCAGAACCTCCACGCGGATTGCGCGTGAAAAACGCGAACGTATTCGCCCCGATCGACGAGGCCGTCTTCCCCATGGAGAGAAACCCCTTCGAGGACGAGAGATGGCATCCGATAGAAAGCATGGATATCGCCCCTTCGCTACATAATGGAATCTATTCCGTATCATTTTTCGCAGGCATTATATCGCACGGCTGCGGCCCCTTGGCCTCGACGCCCTAGACGATGCGGCCTCGTCGCATGTCGGACAGACAGGGCGCGTCGCCGTGCCGCGCACGCCGTCTTTCGCCGGAATGAGGCGACAAGCCGAAACCGGAGCGCCGCTGCGGCAGGCCGAGACGCCTGCGCAACCTGACGATCCGTTGACGAACGTCTCACGAGGCCGCAACGCTTCGCCCGCACGCGTCCGAACAAGCGAACGGGGTGGCATAGTGGATGCATCGAGAAAGGACGAGCGATGAAAACGACGGATTCCCCCGTACTCGAAGCGTACGTTATCGACGACGACGGCACGAAGACCGCCGTGCCGGTCGGCTTCGCCGACGACAAGCCGCGCGCCCGATACCGCAGTGCGCCGAACGGAAGCCGCACGTACGCCTATGCGACGAACGCCGCAGGATTCGCGCCGCAAAACCCCTTTTCAGGCGTAAACGGCGCGGCGGCACCGCGGCGAAGCCTGCACCTCGGCCGACGCATCCTAGGCGTAGGGCTCGTCTTGATCGGCCTGCCCCTGCTCATTCTGCCGGGACCGGGCCTCGCCTTGATCGGCCTCGGCCTTCTGATGACGGTCATGCCGTAGGCAGGCCGCCCGCCCCGATCGCGCGCCGCGCTCGCTTTCCCGTGCGGCTCGACGCGCATAGATGCAAGAAGAACCCGCCATGACGGCGGGTTCTTCGCTTCAGGCGGATTATCGATGCTCGATCCGCAGGCGCGTCTACAGCGTGCGCAGAGCGACCTCTTTGAGCTGGCGGGTAGTGACCTCGTTGGGAGCGCCCGTCATGGGGTCGGATGCCGAAGACGTCTTCGGGAAGGCGATGACGTCGCGGATGGACTGTTTGCCGGCCAGCAGCATGACCAAACGATCGAGGCCGAGCGCGATGCCGCCGTGCGGCGGAGCTCCCAGCTCGAGCGCATGGATGAGATGGCCGAATTTCTCGTCGATGTCGGCATCGGTCAGGCCGCAACGACGCAGCACGCGGCGCTGCAGCTCGGCGGTATGGATGCGGATCGTGCCGCCGCCGCACTCGAAACCGTCCATGACCAGGTCGTAGGAATAGCTGCCGCACTCGAGCGGAGCCTCTTCGATCTTGTACTGCTCCTCGGGCGGCACCATGGTGAACGGATGATGCTCGGCCGCGTATTTCTTCTCATCCTCGTCGTAGCGGAACATCGGGAAATTGACGACCCACAGAAGCGCATGGCCTTCGCGGGGAATATTCAGCGCCTCGGCCATGTGCAGACGAAGCGCGGAGAGCACGGCATTGGCCACTTCGGCAGTGTCGGCGGCGAACAGAACCAGGTCGCCCGGCTCCACATCGAGGGCTTCCTTCATCTTGGCGTACGTCTCGTCATCGAAGAATTTGATGATGGGGCTTTTCTCGGCGCCTTCGCTGGTATAGGCGATCCAGGCCATGCCCTTCGCGCCGTTGGCCGAAGCGATGGCGGCCAGTTTGTCGATGTCGCCGCGGCTCCAGTCGCCCGCGCCCTTGGCATTGATGGCCTTGACCACGCCGCCCGCCTCGACGGCTTTGGAGAACACGCCGAAGCCGCAGCCGCGCACGATTTCCGTCAGGTTGACGAGCTTCATGTCGAAACGCACGTCGGGACGGTCGCAGCCGTAATACTCCATGGCGTCGGCGTACTGCATGCGCTGCAGCGGGAACTCGTGCTCGACGCCCGCAGCGGCCAAGACCTCGCTCATGACGCCTTCCATCATATCCATGACGTCTTCGCCCTGGACGAACGACATCTCGATATCGACCTGGGTGAACTCAGGCTGGCGATCGGCGCGCAGGTCTTCGTCGCGGAAGCAGCGGGCGATCTGATAGTAGCGCTCGATGCCGCCGCACATGAGCATCTGCTTGAACTGCTGGGGGCTTTGCGGCAGCGCGTAGAACTTGCCCGGGTTCGGACGGGACGGAACGATGTAGTCGCGCGCGCCTTCGGGCGTGGAATTCGCCAGGATGGGCGTTTCCACCTCGATGAAGCCGCGGTCGTTGAGCGCGGAGCGCATAGCCTGGGCCACGGTGTGGCGCAGCTTGATGGCGTTGAACATCTCGGGGCGACGAAGGTCCATGTAGCGCCACTTCATACGCGTGGTCTCGTCGGTCTCGATGCCGTCTTCGATCGAGAACGGAGGCGTCACGGACGTGTTGAGCACCTTGACGGCGCTGGCGAGCACCTCGATTTCGCCGGTGGCCATGTTCGGGTTCACCGTGCCTTCTGCGCGGGCGCGCACCTTGCCCGTCACCTCGACCACGTATTCGCGGCCCAGATGCTCGGCAACCGTGAAATCATCGGCGCTTACGCAATCGGGATCGATGACCACCTGGGTATAGCCCTCGCGGTCGCGCAGGTCGATGAAGATCAATCCGCCGTGGTCGCGGTTATGCCATACCCAGCCGGTAAGCGTTACCTGGGAATCCACGTCGGATGCACGCAGCTGGCCGCACGTATGGTCGTGCATGCAGTACTCGTTGATGAAATCCGTCATTGTGCTTTCTTACTCCTTATCGTCATTCTCGAACGAGAACACCGTATCTATGTTCAGCGGCGCGGCACCGTCGCCGACGCGCTGTCCCCCGAACTGCGAAAGCAGCCGCTTCGCCGCATCGATGTCGACGAGCTTCTCGGTGTGCTTCTGCATGCTGCGGATGCGCGCCTTGCCCTGGGCGAGCTCGTCGGGGCCGAGAACCACCACGACGCGCGCGCCGATTTTGTCGGCCATCTTGAACTGGCTTTTCAGGCTTTTTCCCTGATGGTCCATCTCGATGGAAAGACCCGCATCGCGCGCGGCGCACACCAGGTCGAACGCGGCGGGACGCACGCTGGCATCCACGCAGGCGACGTATCCGTCGACGCGCTTGGCGCCTTCGCTCAAAGCGCCCGCCGCTTCGAGGGCGAGCACCATGCGCTCGAAGCCGAGCGCGAAGCCCAAGCCTGGCGTCGGGCGGCCGCCCACCGCTTCGGCGAGCTTGTCGTAGCGCCCGCCGCCGCCGATGGCGCTTTGCGAGCCCATGCCCTCGGTCACCTGGACCTCGAACACCGTGCGCGTGTAGTAGTCGAGGCCGCGCACCAGCGTGGGGTCTTCGACGTAGGAAACGCCCGCGGCGTCGAGCAGCGCCTTCACGCTTTCGTAATGGCTGCGGCACTCGTCGCACAGGTGGTCGACGATCTTCGGCGCGGCCTGCATGACGTGCGCGCATGCCTCGTTCTTGCAGTCGAAGGCGCGCAACGGATTGGTGTCGGCGCGGCGGCGGCATTCCTCGCACATCTCGTCTTCATGGGCGAGGATGAACGCGCGTACGCTTTCGCGATAGGCGGGACGGCATGCCTCATCGCCCATGGAATTGATGAGCAGGCGCATATTCTTCGCGGGAACGCCCATGGTTTCGAAGAAACGCATGAGCATGATGATCATCTCGGCGTCGGCCGTCGGCTCGGTTGCGCCCAGGCACTCCACGCCGATCTGGTGGAACTGGCGCAAACGGCCCTTCTGCGGACGCTCCGCGCGAAACATCGGGCCCGCGTAGAACAGCTTCGCCGGCGCCGCCCCTTGCTCGACCAGGTTGTGCTGCACGACGGCGCGCACGACGCCCGCCGTGCCTTCGGGGCGCAGCGAAAGCTTCTGTTTCGCCTTAAGGCCCGCATCGGAGCCTGCGGCAAGGGTGCGCTTGTAGTTTTCGCCGCTGCGAACGACGAACATCTCTTTGCCCACGACATCGGTCGCTTCGCCGATGCCGCGCGTGAATACCTCCGTCAACTCGAACAAAGGCGTGTCGATGGGCTCGTAGCCATACGTGGAGAACAGCTTTGCCGCGGTCTCGGTCGTCGAGCGCCAAAGGCGCGCGACGGCGGGGAGCATATCGGCGGTTCCCTCGGGTGCGTTGTAAGGCATGGTCATCCTTTGCGACGTGGCGTTATTCGTAACGCGATATTGTAGCACCATGCGGCGCGCAAGCGTTACAGGGTTCGAAACGCAAACGGACAAACGACAGAACGTCGAAGCGGTGGCAAGCGAAACGCGACGCGTGGACACAACGACGGCCCCAAGTCGAAGAGCCTCGCTTCGATCAGGGGCCGCCAGGACCGTTTCGACACGCGGCGAGCGCGCGGCGCTACAGCAGCTTCACGAAGTTCCAGTCGTATTTCGAGGCGCGCAGCACGTCTTCGCCGCCGAATGCGCACATCGCGCCGTCGCGCGCGATGCGGTCGAGCACCTCGGCGTACGAGCGCAGCTTTTCGGGCGTTGATGCGAGCTTCTGCCCGCGCAGACGCTCGCGGTAGTCGGCGGGCTTGCCGCAGAAAAACGCCGCATCCTGGCGACGCGCCGCCTGACGCGGCTTCACGGGCGCGTCGTGCGCGGCCACCGTGCTGACGATATAGCCTTCCATCTCCTCTTCGCTCGGGTCGAATCGCGCAAGCCACTCCCCCGCCGCGTCGTAGCGGGCGACCGTGGCATCCACGCCCGGGTCGCGGAATGAATAGAAGCGTCCGAACCCTTCGGGCGTGCGACGAAATCCCACGCCGTACGCGCCGCCTTTCACGCGCACCTCGTTCCACAGGTAATCGAACGAAAGCGCGTTGGAAAGCACCGTCCACGCGCCGTCGAACGACGACGCATCATGCACGTCGGCCCCCTTCGCCACATAGCATACGTCGCCCGGCACGACGAACGCCTCGCGCTTCGGCTCGGGCTGCGGGATCTTTTCGCCCAGCACGAACGGCTGCGGGCGCCCATCGAAAAAGGCGCGTTCGCCCGGCAGGCCGAAATCGCCCGCGAGCTCCCAAAAACGGCGCAGGTCGTCTTTCGACCCCGTGAAGCTTGCCAGCACGTCGCGCTTCGTGAAGATGCGGTCGCGCACGTCCGACAGGCGTGCGCGCAGCGTATCGAAGCGCTCGTCGAAATGCTCGATCGCATCGCACAGGAAACGGTAGAAATCCACGCCGCCCATCTGCTCTTTCAAGACGCCCGTCTTGAACGCGTACGACGACAGGCGGTTCATGGCGCGCACGTGGCCCTCGCCCATGAACGACTGCTCCATGGCGATGCGGCGCTGGATCAGGATGTCGCGGATCTTCGATGCGTCGTCGAAGCTCGTCTCGGCCCACACCTCGCGCGGGATATCCGCCAGATATTCCAGCTCCTCGGTCAAAGCGCTCGCCGCCACCGTCATCTTGAGACCCACCTTCGAGGGGTCCGCCTCGTCGGCGAAGGCGTCGGCAAAAAAGCGCAGCGACCCCAGATGGGTGCGCATGTGCACGTCGAGGTCGGCCGCCGTGCGGCGAGCGGTGCCAAGACGCGCGAGCAGCATGCCGAGCAGCGTCACGTACGGAAGGTCGTCCCAACCCAGGCCGTCGGCGTTGAAATATAGGTACAGATAGTCGATATGGCGCGTGGGAAGGTCGTGGTGCAGGCACGGCAAAGGCGTGTCGGCAAGCACGCGATAGGCGGGATCGGGCACGGCGGCCCCGATGTCGCTTACGCGCAGACGCGGCAGCGTAGAGGCGGCCTCGGGCGAATCGGGCGCCTCTTGCATCGCACGCAACGCCGCCACCTCGTCGCGCACACCCTGCTTCGCCGCGTCGTCCATCGCCGCAAGCGCGCAAGCAAGTTCGGCCTCTTCTTCCGATTCTCCCTCGTCGACGGCGGGAACCAGGTCGACCAGAGCTTTATGCCCGCTCGAACACACCAGCGATTCGAGCGCGTCCTCGAAATAACGGCCGTCGAGCCCCGCGCGCATATGGGCGAGAGCGTCTTCGTAGCGAAGATACGTCGTGGCCATGCCGTCGTCGTAGAGCCAGCCCGCCAGCGCGTTCATGGCAAGCGGCACGCCGTCGGCCATGCCGCGGTCGCGCTCGCGCAGGTCGAAGGCCATCTGGGCAAGCGATGCTTCGAGCACATCGCGCGGAATGCCGTCGCGCACCAGGTGCGCCGCTTCGCGTTCGACGGCCTCCATGAACGCCGCGGCCACGCCCGGCTCGGCGTTTTTCAGCTGAAACATGGCCACAGGCTGCGCCTGGGAATCCATCAGATACGCGGTGACATCGCCGCCGAAGCCCTCGTCGAGCAGCGCGCGCTTCATCGGCGACTCGTTGCCGCCCATCAGCGCGTCGAGCAGCACGTCGCACGCCAGCACGCGCTCGAAATCGCGCGCGTCGCCGACGACGTATCCCAGGCCTACGCAGGCGTTTTCCGGAGCCGTATCCATAGACGCCGTCACGTCGGTTACCACGAGCGGCGCCTGCACGCCGATCGCGTTCGGAGCGGCATCGGTACGCGGCTCGCACGCCGACAGATAGCGCTCGTCCAAAAACGCGAGCATGCGGTCGGCGTCAAGGTTGCCGTAGAGCACGATATAGGCATTGTCCAGCCGATAATGGCGCGCGTGCGTATCGAGGAACTGCTCATAGGTCAGCTTCGGAATGGCGCGCGGATGCCCGCCCGATTCGAACGCATAGCAGGTATCGGGGAACAGCGCCTTGTTCACCGCGTGGTACAGCACGCTGTCGGGGTCGGAAAGCGCGCCTTTCATCTCGTTGAACACCACGCCGTTGTAGCGAAGGCGGGCGGCTGAGGCGGGCGGCACGCCCTGCGCAAGGTCGTCGCGCGAATAATCTGCATCGTTTTCAGGGATGAACGGCGCGGACGCCTCGTCTTCGAGCAGCGCGCCTCCGCCGTCGACCGTTTGCGCCCCCGCATGCGGGCGCTCGCATTCGGACGCCTCGTCGAGCTCGTAATGCCAGCCCTCCTGCCTGAAAATTTCGGGCTTGGCATAGATGGCAGGATCGAGCACCGCGTCCATATAGACGTCGGCCAGGTTCAGCAAGTCCTGCTCGTTGGTGCTTGCCACCGGATACATGGTTTTGTCGGGAAACGTGAGCGCGTTGAGAAACGTCTGCATGGAAGTTTTCAGCAGGTCGACGAACGGCTCTTTGACGGGGAATTTCTCCGACCCGCACAGCACCGAATGCTCGAGAATGTGAAAGACCCCCGTGTCGTCGGCGGGCGGCGTCTTGAACGCGATCGAAAACGCCTTGTTGTCGTCGTCGTTTTGCAGGAACAGCAGACGGGCGCCGCTTTTCTTATGGCGCATCACATGAGCGAATCCGTCGATTTCGGAAAGAGGGCCGGACGATTCCACGGCAAACCCGTGCAGCTGTGCGCCGACGGGGAAATCTTGAGACGAAAGCATGCAGACTCCTTCGAACGTATAGGCAGCGAAGGATTATAGACCAAGGAAAATGGCCGAAAGCGGGCGGCGATACGGCGGGAAACGGAACCACGCAGAAAACGCGGGCGCAAAAAAGAAAGGGCGCATTTTAA
The DNA here is from genome assembly GCA_900553775.1 of uncultured Slackia sp. GTDB lineage: Bacteria > Actinomycetota > Coriobacteriia > Coriobacteriales > Eggerthellaceae > Slackia. The sequence continues at coordinate 8,062 of USEZ01000064.1, forward strand.
GCCTTTCCCGCCCGACGCGATCGAAAAGCCCTCGATACGTACGGACGCCGGCCGAAAACGAGCGCGACGGGTGCGGACGACGAGATGGCGGATCCGCGGAATGAAAGCGCGTTTTAGGCGGAGAAGCCCCGCATAGCCGTCGTGCGCGAAAAGAAAAAGCGGCCCGGCGATAGAATGACAAAGATCGGACGCGTGCGCGGCGCTCTTTCGACGAGCCGTCGCGACGCGCACTGCAACCGGGAGGATGTAATGGAGATATCCGTTTTCGACGAGAACGCCGTGCCGTTTTCGGCAGACGTCGCATTGGATGCCGAAGAGGTCGACATGCTCGTCGCCGATGCCTATGCGCGGCTCGCACGCGTGCTCAAGCGACCCGAATCCGATGTGCGCTCGTACGCACATCAACTAATGACCGCACGTGAAATACAAACGTTTCTCGAAGAAACCATAATGGCACGCTCCGGCGAGCGTGCGTTGTCGAAACTGGGGATCTTTTTCATGGGCGCGCCAGGCACAGACGCGCGATCGGAGTTTTCCGAGCATGCCCCGTTCTTGTTTCGCGTGACATCTCGGCCCCTTCCCGCGATGCAGCTCGACATGGAAACGCCCATCGCGCGCCGTCGCAGGAAAAAGCCGCGGCATGCAGACCGGCAGCAGGCCGATGCCCGCCGCACGGCCGAAGAAGCGGTCGAAGAGCCTGCAGCCCCTGCGCCGAACGGCAGCGCGGCGCAGGGCCCGAAAATCGCGCCCCCATGCAAAAGCGCAGAACAGCAGAGCGGAAGCGACGAAGAATTCGTGGCCGAAACGCTGCGCGCCCGCCTGAACGGAACCATCCCCGAAATGCTTTTGCGCGATGCGGTCGCGCGGAAAAAAGAGGAATTCCTCTTCGAGCTTGGCGAAAAAGGCATCACCTATCGCGAATATCGCATCGCCCACGGAGTGAAGCCGCAGGATGTGCAGGACGCGCTTTACGATGAGGCCTTCGACGAGCTTTCGCGCGACATCGCGCTCGATACCGTGTTCGCCAAGCAAAACCTTGCGGTATCGCACGACGACGAGTCGGCCATCTTGACCGACATGGCTCCTGGCCGCGAGGAATCGCTGCTTGCCGAGCTCGATGCAACAGGCAAGCGCTGGATGCTCGAGCAAAAAGCCCGCCGCAGTGTCGCCTTGCGCTGGGCCGTGGAACACTTGCTGGCAGAATAATTGCTTGCGCTACCGGTTTTTTGCGGGTATGCCGCATTTACGAAGCCAGGAAGGCGCTCGAATACGAAAATGCTCTATGTGAGTTAACATTTCCCCAGGTCACAAAAATAAGGTATTGCCGCACGCAGGAAATATCGCGGCATAGCCGTCAAAAACCGGACTCGATGGAAAAACTCTGGCGAAAAATGCCCGGAATGCAATGAAAAACGCGAGACTCGGGGAAATCAAGCTGAAATAAACGCCAAGACGCTCGGCACCGAACACGGAGCGCCGAGCGTCTCGAGAAATCGACGAATTCTTCGCGGCATGCATTCCCAGACGGTCCTTGGCGGCAACCGCCGCA
>USEZ01000065.1 GCA_900553775.1 uncultured Slackia sp.
ACCTCCGACGTGACAGGCCGGCGCTCTAACCAACTGAGCTAACACCCCGTGTTGTCTTTCGCTCTTGCGTCAGACAGCTTGGACATATTATCCGGAAACATACGGCAGCGCAAGTACTTTTTGGAAATTTTTTCAAAGAAGGTTTCGAAGCTCCTTTTTGACGGCTGGGAAACGAACCGATGATATTAATGCGCTTCATTATGTAGATGCTACAATGCGTCCGATTCGAAGAGCCTTATCCGACCGGAAGGAATGCCATGCAGGATGCAACGCCTGAAGAGCTTCGCGCGAAGCTTTATGACCTGATGGGCCGTTTTCGCCGCGAACGCTATCTGCCCTCCGAGATGCTGTGCGGCATGACGCATGGCGAGATGCAGGTCATCCGCTGCGTGGCGCTTGCCGCCGAAAGTGGGGAGCCGCTGCGTCCTTCCGCCATGGCGCGCCGTTTCGGCGTGACTCCCTCGGCGATATCGCAATCGGTCAAAAAGCTCGAAGCGCAAGGCTATATCGAGCGCGTGCGCTGCGATGACGACAGCAGGTCGGTTGCGCTGGTTCTGACCGAGAAGGGGCGGATGCTCGCGCATCGCGCCCGCTGCGCCCGCGAGGCGTTCATGGCCGAGCTTTTCGACTACGTGGGAGCCGAACGCATGGTCCAGCTCATCGACGCGCTCGAATCGATCATGGAATTCTGCGAAAAAGAGCGCCCGCGCGTCGGCTGCGACGGCGATGAGGGGGAGGGCCCGTGCGCATAGTCCGGTATCTCAGGCAATCCAAGGCGGCGGTCGCGCTCATCGTAGCGCTGCTGATCGTGCAGGCTTTCGCCGATCTTTCGCTGCCGCGCTACGTTTCCGACCTTGTGGACGTGGGAATCCAGCAGGGCGGCGTCGAAGACGCGGCTCCCGAGGCGTTTCGCGCCGATATGTTCGAAAAAACGCTCATGATGGCTTCCGAAGAAGACGAGGGGCTCATCGCGTCGTCCTACGATCTTCAAGAAGACGGCACCTATCGGCTCAACGGGCGAGGCGAGCGCGATCGCGCCGAGCTCGACGAAGCGGTTGCCCTGCCGTTTGCGATGGCGTATTTCGCCGACAAGGCGGCAAAGGACGGCTTGGGCGCCGTAGCGGATGTCGGCTTCGATATCGACGAGCTGCACGGTGCCTACGAAGAAGGGCTCGTCTCGAAAGAAGACGTGCTCGCGCTGGCCGATGCGGCGCCCTCGGCGCTTTCCGGAGTCGACGACGCGTTGGTCGAGCAGCAGGCCGTCATGGCGGCGAAAGCCGAATACGAGCAGCTCGGATACGATATGGGCGCATTGCAGATGCGCTATCTCGCGAAAGTGGGCGTACGCATGCTCGCCGTCGCGGCGTTGATGACGGCGGTTGCGATCGGCGTGGGGTACCTTGCTTCGCGCACGGCGGCCGAAATCGCGCGGAATCTGCGCCGGCGCCTGTTCGCGAAGGTGCTCGAGTTCAGCGACGCCGACGTTTCGAAATTCTCGGCCGCGTCGCTGATCACGCGCGGAACCAACGATATCCAGCAGATCCAGATGGTCATCGTGGTGCTTTTGCGCATGGTGCTGTACGCGCCGATCCTCGCGATCGGCGGCATTCTCATGGTTTCGCGCACCAATGCGTCCATGAGCTGGGTCATCGTGGTGGCGGTGGCTGCGATATTCATCGTGGTGGGCGTGCTGATGGCGCTCGCCATGCCGAAATTCAAAATCATGCAGGCGCTCATCGACCGCGTGAACCTGGTTTCGCGCGAAATGCTTTCCGGGCTTGCCGTGATCCGCGCGTTCGGAAGGCAAGGCTACGAGGAGCGACGATTCGACGAGGCGAACGCCGCGCTTATGCGCACGCAGCTGTTCACCAACCGCGTGATGACGTTCATGATGCCCGCCATGATGCTGGTCATGAACGCCGTGTCGGTTTTGATCGTGTGGGTGGGCGGAAGCTACATCGATGCGGGCGCCATCCAAACGGGCGACATGATCGCCTTCATCACGTATTCCATGGTGGTCATCATGTCGTTTTTGATGATCGGCATGGTGTCGATCATGCTTCCGCGCGCCGACGTGGCCGCCTCCCGCGTCAACGAAGTGCTCGAAACGGCTCCCTCCATCGTCGATCCCGCCGAGCCGTGCCGCCACGACTGCGCCGAACGCCCCGAAGGCGCCGAAATCGCATTCGACGACGTGACGTTTTCCTACGACGAAGGAAGCGATCCCGTTCTTCGGCATGTGTCTTTCACAGCCGAAGCGGGAAAGACCACGGCCGTCATCGGCTCGACGGGGTCGGGCAAATCCACCGTCATCAAACTGGTCGAGCGCTTTTACGACGTCGATTCGGGCGCGGTGCGCGTCGACGGCGTCGACGTGCGCGCCATGCCCCAACACGAGCTTCGCGCGCAATTCGGCTACGTTCCGCAGAAGGCGTTTCTGTTCTCGGGCACCGTGGCCGACACGGTGGCCTACGGCGCTTGCGACATCGACGAGCAGCGCATGCGCTTCGCTGCCGACGTGGCCCAGGCGGCCGATTTCGTGGATGCGCGCGACGAGGGCTTCGCGGCGCCCGTCGCCCAGGGCGGCACGAATCTTTCGGGAGGCCAGCGTCAAAGGCTTTCCATCGCCCGCGCGATCGCGCGCGATGCCCGCGCCTATCTGTTCGACGACAGCTTTTCCGCCCTCGATTACCGAACCGACGCGCTCCTGCGTGCGGCGATCGCGGAAAAACTCGCCGGCAAAACCGTGCTCATCGTCGCGCAGCGCATCTCCACGGTTCTGTCGGCCGACCGCATCGTGGTGCTCGAAGACGGCGCCGTCGCAGGGCAGGGAACGCATGCCGAGCTGATGCGCGACTGTCCCGCGTATCGCGAGATCGCCCTCTCGCAGCTTTCGGAAGAGGAATTGGAAGGAGGCGGTCTTTCATGACGCAGCACGACCGCGCGGCGTCGTCACGCCGTCCCATGGCCGGCCACCACGGCCCGCATCGCATGATGCCCGGCGAAAAGGCCGCCGATTTCAAGGGGACCATGAAAAAGATGCTCGCGCTCATGGGCTCGTTCAAATTCGCCTTGGGCGCCGTGTTCGCCTTCGCCATCGGTTCGACCGTGTTCAACATCGTCGGCCCCAAGGTGCTTTCGACCGCCACGACCGAACTGTTCGAGGGCGTAGGCGCCAGAATCGCGGGCACGGGCGGCATCGATTTCGATGCGATCGCCTCCATCCTGCTGTTCACGCTTGCGCTCTACGGCCTTTCTGCGGTCTGCTCGTTCGTGCAGGGGTGGCTCATGACGAGCGTGTCGCAGAAGACGTGCTATCTTTTGCGCCGCCGCATTTCCGAGAAGATCGCGCGCATGCCGATGGGCTATTTCGAGCGCACGAGCACGGGCGATGTCCTTTCGCGCATCACCAACGACGTCGATACGCTGGGCCAAAGCCTCAACCAGGGGCTTACCCAGTTGGTCACCAGCGTGGTCACGGTGATCGGCGTGGTGGTCATGATGCTGACGATAAGCGTGCCCATGACCCTCATAGCGCTTGCGACGATCCCGCTTTCGCTTCTGCTCGTCAAGGCGGTCGTTTCGCGCAGCCAGCGTTATTTCCGTGCCCAGCAAGAAAACCTCGGCGCCATCAACGCCCGGGTCGAAGAGACGTTTTCGGGGCATGCGGTGGTGCGCGCCTTCGGAAGGGAAGACGAGGCCCTGCGCGATTTCTGCGCGACCAACGACGCGCTTTACGAATCGGCCTGGAAATCGCAGTTCCTATCGGGCCTCATGATGCCCGCCATGAACTTCGTCGGAAACCTCGGCTATGTCGCCGTGGCGGTTTCGGGCGCGGCCTTCGCGTTGCGCGGCGCCATCACGGTGGGGGATATCCAGGCTTTCATCCAGTACGTCAAGAACTTCACCCAGCCTATGACCCAGCTTGCCCAGGTATCCAACGTCTTGCAGCAGATGGCCGCCGCCGCCGAACGCGTCTTCGCGTTTCTCGACGAGGAGGAAGAAAAGCCTTCGCATGCGCTTGCCCGCCCTGCCCGAGGATGCGACGATGTGGAATTCGACCACGTCCGCTTCGGCTACGACGCCGCGGCGCCGGTGATCGGGGATTTCTCGGCCCGGGTCGATGCGGGCTGCACGGTCGCGCTCGTCGGCCCGACGGGCGCGGGCAAGACCACCATGGTCAAGCTGCTGATGCGTTTCTACGATGTGGATGCCGGCGCCATACGCATCGGCGGCGTGGACATCCGCGATATGGACCGAGAAGAGCTGCGCTCGATGTTTTCCATGGTCTTGCAGGATACGTGGCTGTTCAAAGGAACGGTGCGCGAGAACATCCGCTACGGACGGCTCGATGCCACCGACGCCGAGGTGGAGGCTGCGGCCGCAGCCGCGTTCGCCGATCATTTCATCCGCACGCTTCCCGGCGGCTACGACATGCAGATCAACGAGGATGCGAGCAATATCAGCCAGGGGCAGCGCCAGCTGCTCACGATCGCCCGCGCCATTCTGGCCGACCGCCGGATGCTGATTTTGGACGAGGCCACCAGTTCGGTCGACACGCGCACCGAGCGCCGCATCCAGATGGCGATGGACTGGCTCATGCAGGGCCGCACCTCGTTCGTGATCGCGCATCGCCTTTCCACGATACGCAACGCCGATCTGATCTTGGTGCTCGAAGACGGCGACATCGTGGAGCAGGGAACCCACGACGAGCTGCTGGCGCGAAACGGGTTGTACGCGCGGCTTTACGCATCGCAGTTCGCCGATGCGTGCGACATGCTTTGACGCCGTCCGCATATCCCGTGCCGCGAAGGGCCGCGTTTCGCGGTGCGGGACGCGTGCTATAATCAATACTTTGCCATTGTGGAAAATCGAGCAAGAAGCGAAGGGTCGCGGGCCATGTCCGAACAGTCCAAACACAAGATCGCCGCATTCGACTTCGACGGCACGTCGATCAGGGGCAATTCCCCCGTGATCTTGGTCCGTCATCTTCGCCGCTGCGATATGCTGCGCAAACGCGTCATCTCGAAGGTTCTGGCGTGGGCCGCCGCCTACAAGCTGCGTCTTCCGCAAAGCGAGGCATGGGTGCGCGGCCAGGTGTTCACGGCGTTCGACGGGCGCTCGAAGCAGGAGGTCGACGCGTTTCTCTCCGATTTCTACGACGTCGAGATAGAGCGTGCGGGACGTTTCCGCCCGCAGGCCGACGCCGCCATGAGGCGTCTGCGCGACGAAGGGACGGAGGTGCTGATCGTGTCGGCGACGTTCGGGCCGATCGTGCGTCGTGCGCAGCGATTCCATCCGTTCGACGGCTGTTTGTGCACCGAGATGCACGTGGACGCCCAGGGCCGTTATACCACGCAGGTCGACGGCGCCTGCATCGAAGGCGAAGAGAAGGTTGCCGCTCTGCGCGCCTATGCCGATACCCGGTACGGGGCGGGCAATTGGGAGCTCGTCGAAGCCTACGGCGACCATCATTCCGACGCGCCTCTGCTCGCCGCCGCGACGAGGGGTTTCGCCGTCACGCCCGACAACCCGCTTGCCCGCGAGGCGCGCCGGCGCGGCTGGCAGGTGCTCGATTGGGATGCGCCTGTGGAGAAATAAAGAGGTGTTTTCCGAGTGCCTCGCTCGGCGTTTGCGCGCTGCGGGCATTTCCGGGTACACTTCGTATGAGAACTGCTACCTTTCCGTGGCCATTTACGGAAAGCATCGAAATCATTGCAAAGGAGGTGGGCGCATGCTCGAGTCGAACGACAACGAAGCGAACATCGCCGACCAGCATCATGAAGAGGGGCTTTCCCGCAACGGGGACGCCGGCTACGTCGCTGCGGCGCGCGAGGCCCGGGAGCGCGGCGATCGCGTGCTTGCCATGCATCTGTACCTGACGGCGTACGAAGAGGGCTGCAAACACGCCCCGCTGCCGCCCATGGACGCCGTCGCCGCTTTGCGCGAGGCGTGGAAGATCGCATGCGAGTTGCGCGAGCGTTCGATCGCCGAGTATATCTACGACAAGCTCGAGCCCCATCTTTCCTCCGACGAGGTCAAGGCCTTCGCGCACGATTTGCAGGCGATGGCCCTCGACAAGCTTTCGGAATTCGGCATATCGCCGTCCGATCTGGAGGATATGGCGGATATGATCTCTGAGGAAATCGGGGCGCCGGCGCGCATTGCCAAGGTGACCTCCGTGGCTTCGGGCATAGCGCTTGCGACGGGCGAGCCCGCCATCGCGGCGGGCGAAGGCGCCGCGGAGGATGTCGCCGACGTCGCCGAGAAAGGCGACGGGGAGCAGGCTGCGCGTCGAACGGGCCGGGTCGTCTCCGGGGCGGAGGATGCGGCCGCGGCTCCCAAAAAACAGGTCGAGGCGCATCCCGTGCGCTTTTCGAATCTGGTCGGCTTCGAGTCGGCCGTCGAGGACGTGCGCGCGCTCGGCATCGGGGTGAAAGAGGACGAGGAATACCGCGCGCTGGTGGATACGCTGCGCGCCCAACATGGCCTCGACGGGCTTTCGGCCGCGGGCAGCATCGTGTTTCGCACCTCGTCGCGCGAGGATGCGAGCATGCTCATGGCGGCCACTGCGGGCGAGCTCGGGCTTCCCGTGCTGCGCGTGCAGATGCAGCCGGGCCCTCAGGGCATGCCCGTGCTGTGCGTGACCACGTCCGCCGAGCGTCCGGCGCGCATGGGCGGCAACAGGCTTTCGATGGAATCGCCCGGCGTGCTCATCCTCGAGGATATCGATCTGTGGGGCGCCCCGCTGATGGATGCCGCCTCCGCCGTCGATGGCGAAGGAATCATGTTCGCAAGCATGTCGCGCGCGGCGCGCGAAGCGTTCGGGCTGATCGGCTCGGCGGTGGCGAACCCCGACGTCTACGTGCTCGCATCTATGGCAGGCGATGCTTTCGACCAGGGATTTCTCTACGATGCCATGGAGCCGATGGACATCGTCGACATCTATCTTCCCGACGAGGTGGAAAGAAGGCGCATCTGGAACGCCATCGCCGCCGACCATCCTTCCATCCGTCAGCTCGACCTGGCCCGTCTGACGCGCGTTTCGCGCAATCTGGCGCGCTTCGATATCGTCACCGCTGCCCGCGAGGCGGTGGAAGACGCCTATCGCCTCGGTTTGAAGCTGCGCCGCTATGTTCCCATCACGCAAAGCATGATGTTCGAGCATATCGCCAATTTCCAGCCTCTCGAATCCGACGAATACCGGTTCCTCGAAGAGGCCGTGGCGACAGATTTCCGTAATCACCTCGGCGAACTCGAGAATCTCGGATTTTCCGGATGCGATGTCGCCTCGGGCAAAGAAAGCGAGGCCTGAGTCGCCATGGAGCTTACCCGTCGAAGCGACTATGCCTGCCGCATCATACGCGCGGCCTACGACAATCGCGATGTCTACGTGTCGGTCTCCGAAGTGGCCGAGCGCGAGAACATACCGTATGCGTTCGCTCGCAGCATCCAGCACGATCTGGTGCATGCGGGCCTGCTCAAAACGGTGCGCGGCGCGAAAGGCGGCCTGTCTTTGGCGTGCGATCCCGCCACCACCACGGTGCTCGACGTCCTCGAAGCCTTGCAGGGGCCTATCAACATGTCGCCCTGCTCTTCGGATTCCGACTTCTGCGGCCGTTGCAGCGAATGCGAATTCCGCGGCGTCTGGAAGAAGGCGGACGATCTGATGAGGGGCTATTTCGGCTCGATCACGCTCGATGAGCTTTTCAAAGGACAGCGATGCGCATGCGAGTAGCGATGCCCGAAGGCGTCTCGGACGATGCCGTCGCATCGTTCGTCGCGCGCGTGCGCGCCCAAGGCGCCGAGCTTTACCGCGACCTTCCCTGGCGCAATACGCGCGACCCTTACGCCATCTGGATATCGGAGGTCATGCTTCAGCAGACGCAGGTCGCCCGCGTGTTGACGCGATGGGAGCGCTTTATGAGGCGCTTTCCCACGGTGGACGCCCTCGCGTCCGCCTCGTCGGCCGATGTGGTGGAGGAGTGGCAGGGCATGGGATACAATCGCCGTGCGCTGGCGCTCAAGCGCGCCGCCGATATCTGCGCCGCCGATTTCTCGGGATCGCTTCCTGTCGGGGTGGACGAGCTGCGCAGTCTTCCAGGCATCGGCGAGGCGACCGCCGCAGGGATCACGGCGTTTTCGCGCGACGTTCCTTGCGTGTATATAGAAACGAACGTGCGCGCCGTTTTTATCCATGAGTTCTTCTCGCACGCAGAACGCGTAAGCGATAAAGAGCTGCGGCCGCTCGTCGAAGCGGCTTGTCCCGAAACGGATGTGCGCGGGTGGTACTACGCCTTGCTCGATGTGGGAGCTCATTTGAAGAAGACCCTGGTCAATCCTACGCGCAAGGCGACGGCTTATACGAGGCAGAGCGCTTTCGAGGGTTCGCGGCGCCAAAAGCGCGCATGGATCGTGCGCGAGGTCATGGCGACGCCGGGAATCGCCCACGACGAGCTGCATCGCCGCCTCGACGCCGTAGAGGCGAAGGCGGGGCGCGATCGCGTGTCCGACGAGGAGTTCGATTCCATCGTATCGGCGCTTGCGGGCGAAGGGTTTTTTTCCGAGGTCGACGGCGGTTGGCGCGCATGATTGCGATACGACGGATGTCGACGGCGGCCGTTTCGGCATAGAGCGGCCGGCGCGCTCGTTTTTTATTGTTGATTCGATGGCCGTTTCGCCTCTTGCGCATCGGACCCCTTTTGCTCGATATGCTTGAATTCTTCCCGCGACGAAGGCGCAGACGATGCGTCTTGCGCGCGGGAAGGGAAGACCATGGATTCGGGCTTCGTCCCGAGAAAGGCGGGTTTCATGGAATTGAAGGGCACTCAGACCGAGAAGAACCTGATGGCGGCATTCGCCGGCGAATCGCAGGCGCACACCAAGTATCTGTATTACGCCTCGCAGGCGAAAAAGGACGGCTATGTCCAGATTCAGAACATCTTCGCCGAGACGGCGAAAAACGAGTCGGAGCACGCGAAGCTCTGGTTCAAGGCGCTGCACGGCGGCAAGATTCCCACGACGCTTGAAAACCTCGCCGACGCCGCATCGGGAGAGAACTACGAATGGACCGACATGTATGCCGAGTTCGCCGAGACCGCCCGCAAGGAGGGGTTCGACGACCTTGCGCGTCTTTTCGAAGGCGTCGCGGCGGTGGAAAAAGAGCATGAGGCGCGCTATCGCAGCCTGATCGCGCGCATCGAGGCGGGCGAGGTCTTCAAGCGCGGCGAAATCCACGCGTGGAAGTGCAACAATTGCGGCCATATCCATATCGGCTGCGAGGCTCCCGAGGTTTGCCCCGTCTGCAACCATCCGCGCGCCCATTTCGAAATCCGCGCCGAGAATTACTAAGCCGTCTTGCCCTCGGTCGCGCGAAGCTTCGGCGGTCGAGAAATGCGGCATTGCGAAAGCCCGCATGGACTGAACTGAACCCCGATAGTGGGACTGGAAACAAAAAGTTTC
>USEZ01000066.1 GCA_900553775.1 uncultured Slackia sp.
CCGGCGTGGTCGCCAGCATCTTCGGCGCCGCCGGCATCGCCATCGGCAAGCTGCTCATCTCCATGGGCTTCGGCAATATCGTCATGTGCGACATCAACGGCATCATCTGCGAGGGGGATGAGGGGCTCAACGCCGGACAGGAGGAGATCTCCCACATCTCCAACCGGAATCACGAGCACGGCGCCCTGGCCGACGCCCTGCGGGGGGCGGACGCCTTCGTGGGCGTGTCCCGGCCCAATCTGGTGACGGCGGAGATGGTGTCCACCATGAAGGACGGCATCGTGTTCGCCATGGCCAACCCGACGCCTGAAATCATGCCCGACGAAGCGCTTGCCGCAGGCGCCGCCGTGGCGGCGACGGGTCGTTCCGATTTCCCGAACCAGATCAACAACGTGCTCGCCTTCCCCGGCATCTTCCGCGGCGCGCTCGACGTGCGCGCCCGCGATATCGACGACGACATGATGGTGGCCGCCGCCCATGCCATCGCCGGCCTGGTCGACGACGAACACCGCGCCGCCGACTACATCATCCCCGACGCCTTCGATGCGCGCGTCGTGCCGGCCGTGGCGAAAGCCGTCGCAGAGGCCGCACGCGAAAACGGCCTCGCCCGCCTTTAGCGTTCGAACGGTCGAAGGAATCGGGACGGCCCCCGGCACTACGAAGGCCCCTGCAGCCGAACGGTCGATGGACCGAACGGGTTGCAGGGGCCTTTCTCGTCGGAAAGACGAATCGTCCGGCGCGCCGGATACGCGCCTGCCGCCTTCTGCGATTCCCTCGAACGGAACATTTCCTCCACGACCTGACGGAGAATCGCCCATTTGCGGATCGCGGCACGACAAGAGCGATCAGCTTTCGGCGCGCCGGGCGGCAAGCAGGTCGCGAATCTCGCGCAGATAATCCTGCTCGGTAGGCTCGGCGGCTGCGGGTTCGTCCTGCTGCGTCGGTTTTTTGAGCTCCTCGGCGCGCGAACGGGCCGCATTGGCCGCCTTCACGATAAGGAACAGCACGAACCCCGTGATCAAGAAGGTGATCGCGGCGCTGATCACCGAGCCGAATTTGAACGTAGATCCGGCAACCGTGACGTCAAGCGCCGAGAGCGCCCCGTCGAGGCTTCCGCCGCCCGTCAGGATTCCCGCCACCATGCCGATAAACGGCGTGATGAGCCCGTCGACCACGCCCGTCACGATGGCCGTGAACGCGCTGCCTATCACCACGCCTACGGCGAGGTCGAGCACGTTGCCGCGCATGATGAACTCTTTGAACTCCGCAATCATCGCATTCCTCCTCGGATCCGGCCGCGCCTGCCGAACGAACACGCGGCGGACGCGGACGCGACGCGAACGGCCATGACGCCGCCTTATTCAGCCAAGCTTACCGGCAACGCAAGCCCTTCTTCGCCCGGATGGAAAACGAATCGATGCGTGACAAACGATGCCGCCGTCCGCACGCCCTGCGCGAAGGAAGCCCCGATCAGCGAACGCGCGCCACGATGCGCACAAGCGCAGCCACGACGAAGACGGCCGACACGGTAAACACGCCCACGGCGCACGCCGCTGCCACGCACGATGCCCCGCACTCAACACATGCCCATACGCGAAGAGCGGGGCGGCCGAAACCGTCCCGCTCTTTCAAGCATCGATCGCCTTATCGACGAAGGAACCTTCTGCGCACGGCCGCGACGAAGGCCGCAACCGCTGCTGCGACGCCCGTCAGGGCAGCAGCGGCTGTAAGGGGCGCTGCCGCATCCGAGGTCTTCGCAAACGAAGCGCCCTTGTCGGAACCGTCGTCTGCCGCGCTGCTTTCGCCCGCCGAGGCGTTCGATCCGCCGTCGGAACCCGCACCGGGATTCATGGGGTCGCCATCCTCGCCGTCCCCGATGCCGTCGCCGTCGGTATCGGGGTTGCCCGGATCGGGGTCGCTTCCGTCGGGCAGGCCGTCATCATCGGTATCCGGGTTCATCGGGTCGGGGTCCTCGCCGTCGATCAACCCGTCGCCGTCGGTGTCCGGATTTTCAGGGTCGGGATCCTCGCCGTCAAGCAGGCCGTCGCCGTCTATGTCCGGATTCTCGGGATCGGGGTCTTTGCCGTCAGGCAGCCCGTCGCCGTCGGTGTCCGGATTCGTCGGATCCGGGTCCTCGCCGTCGATCAGCCCGTCGCCATCGGTATCGGGGTTTTCGGGGTCGGGATCGGCGCCGTCGATCAATCCGTCGCCGTCGGTATCGGGGTTCTCCGGATCGGGGTCCACGTTGTCGGGCAGGCCGTCGCCGTCGGTGTCAACGTCGGGGTCGGGGCCGGGACCGGGGTTGCCGCCCGAGCCGGGCACATACTCCCAAACGCCGTTCAGCGAAACGCCGTCGGCATCCACCACGCGATCACCCTGCCATTCGACGAACACCCACGTGCCACCGCCGTCCTCGATCGGCTTGAACCCGCCGGGAGCAGGAGCAACAGACCCTTCGAGAGCGACACCCGCCTCGGGAAGCTGATCGAGCACCCCTTGCGGCAAATCGCGGCCGGGCGTCCCGGAGACGAACTCGTATTCCACCGGGCGCTCCTCGTTGGCAGACCACGTCCAGGTGCCTTCGAACTGCAGCCCGTCGGCTCCCATGGTCTTCGACGCCTCGTCCCAGCCGACGAACGTCCAGGTTCCTCCCTTGCCGTCGGAAACCGAAGCGAAGCCCGAAGGCGTCACGACCGTCCCCTCGGCAACGGAGCCCTTCTGAGGAAGTAGGTTTTTCACGGACTCGGGAAGCTCGCGGCCAGGCGTGCCTGAAACGAAGCGGTACTCGACATCATGCAGCACGACATCGTCGGCGCCGCCCTGCGTGGCATCCGACCACACCCAGCTGCCCTTGAACGCAATGCCGTCGGCATCGACGATCTGCGTCAGCGGATCCCATTCCACGAAGGTCCAAACACCGCCCGCAGGATCGTCGACCGGCTTGAACGATGCACCGGGCGAAACCGTCGACCCCTCGGGCGCAGCGGTTGCGGCAGGCTGCTGATCGAGCACGCCCTGCGGCAAATCGCGGCCGGGCGTCGCGGAGACGAACTCGTATTCCACCGGGCGCTCCTCGTTGGCAGACCACGTCCAGGTGCCCTCGAAATTCAGGCCCTCGGCAGGAACGACGGCTCCGTCAGCAGGCTCCCAGCCGACGAACGTCCAGGTTCCTCCCTTGCCGTCGGAAACGGGAGCGAATCCTCCCGGCGCGCTGATGCGATCGCCCTCGGGAGCCTTCCCGGGCTGCGGCAAGAGCGCGAGCACCTGCTCGGGCAGCGTGCGGTCGGCGGTTCCCGACACGAAGCTATACGTCACGTCGCACGCGGCGTTCTCGCTCCATGCCCAGCGGCCCTCGAAGAAAAGCCCGTCGGCGTCCATGGTTTGAGACGGCACGGCCCATTCGACGAACTCCCAAATGCCGCCGTCTTCCCACACGGCCGCGAACTTGGTCTTGGGCGTGACGACGACGCCCTCGATGGCGGAAGTGGGAGCAAGCTTGGAAGCCATATCCTTGACCGCGGAAGGAAGCTCGCGGCCGTCGGTCGCGGAAACGAACTCGTAGGTCACGGGCAGCGGCGTTTCCGCATAGTCGGGGGTGCCGTCGCCGTCGGTGTCGAGCGCCCACACGGCATACACCGTCGCATCGGTCTTGCCGAGCGTCACGGCGTCGGTCGTCCAGTCGTGCACGTCGGACGCCGAAGCGGCCACGGCGTCTTTACGGTTCGCATCCTCGGTCCAGCCTGCGAAAACATGGCCCGGGCGCTTCATGGCCGCGCCCTTGTCGAGGGCGACCGTCGCATTGCGGCGCGACTTCACCGATTCGGGAACGCCCTCGGCCGCCGCGTCGGATTCGTAATGCAGATACGCCGGCTCGTCGATGTCGGGAATGCCGTCGTTATTCGCATCGGGCGCCCACACGGCATACACCGTCGTGTCCTTCGGAACGGGCACGGCCGTGACCAGGCGGCCGGCAACCGAGTCGCGATCGTCCTCCGAAGCCACATGGTCTTTCAGCGACATATCGGCCGTCCAGCCCCAGAACACGAGCTTTCGATCGGCAGCCTGGCCATGCACGGGCGCAGCGCCCGACAAGGCCACGGGGTCGTCGGTGGGCAGCACGCGCGCGTCCGAAGGCATGGAGTCGGGCGTTGCCGCATCCGATTCGTAGGACAGCGTCACATACTGCTTGGCATCGGGCACGCCGTCGGCGTTGGCGTCCTCGGACCAGACGGCATACACCGCCGTGCCGCCCTTCGGAACCGTAACCTCGCCGATCAGGCGCGCGGCAAGCTCGTCGACGTTTTCGGGCGAAGCCACCGCGTCTTGATCGGCGGGATCGGCGGACCAGCCAAGGAACGCCACGCCGTCGCCGACCATTTTATCGCCCGCATCAAGCGTGGCCGTCTCGTCGTCTTTATGACGCGTTGGAGCGGGCAGTCCCGAAGTGGCCGTGTTGGAAACGTAGGTCAGCCAGGAATAGCCCTCCTGCTCCGCGATTTCGAAATCGGCCCATCCTTCGCCGCGCAGCCAGTTCGTTCCCTCTCCGACCAGGACCTTCACCTTGTAGGAGCCGGGCTTCACGGGTGCCGCTTCAAGCTTGCTCAGGCCGTCGGCCGCATACCACTCGACCACAGCCGCATTCAGGTCGTTATCGGGGGTGCCGGGACCGGCAATCGTCACCTTCGAGGCAGGGTCGTACGTCGCGGGGTTGCCGTCATGCCAGGCGCTGCCCTTCTGGGCATTCACCGTGATGGGAGCCTTTTCCACGACGAATTCGCACGTCGCCGAGCCGGCGCCGGCGTCGATCGTCCAGCCCGTGCCGGAAAGCGCGGGAACGACCTCGCCCGCCGCAGGCTTCGCGGTGGCGGTCACGCGATACGAGCCTGCGTCGACCGGCTTGGCGGGCAGCTTCGTCCATCCGCCCTGGCCGTCGGATTTCTCCCAGGAGTATTCCATCGTTCCCTGATAGATGCCGCTTTCCACCGCAAACGACGGGTCCTCCACGGCGTCGGCGTCATACACCCTGTCGCCATAAGGGGAAAGCACGAGCGACGGCTGCACGGTCTGCCTGATTTCGAACGAGAGCTCCTGCGAAGCGGCGTTCCAACGCGTGCCTTCGCCAACGGAAAGAACGAGCTTGTATACGCCGGGCGCGCTCGGCGCCTTGTCGAGCCTGCTTCCCTTCGAATCCCGCCATTCGTATGCGTAAGCGCCGTCCGACTTCGCGCCGCCGGCGTCGAAGGCCTCGTCGTAGCCGGCAGGCAACTCGACTGGTGCGCCCGTGTATTCGATAGGCGAGTCCATGGAAGCCTTGAAGGCGACGTCGAGCTTGGTGATTTCGAACTCCTGGCCGTTGGGATACGTCACCGACGGCGTGCCCCAGTCGCCGCCGACAGCGGCAACGGAAAGGACGAGCTTGTATTTTCCGGGCTCGACGGGCGCGGCATCGAGCTTCTTCCAGCCCTCGCCTGCCCCGGCATCGGGCGCGCCCTGCTCTTCGACGTAATAATCGACCGTCGCCGCACCGGGATAGCCCGAGGTCAGCTGAGGGGCGAAATCAACGGCCTTTCCGTCGTAGGGCTTGTCCGCCACGCCGATCGAAGCCGTCACGCTCATCTTGAACGCAGCATCGAGCCACACGCGCTCGAGGGGCGTGGTGGCGTCGCTCAGCGGAACCTCGGCATCGGGGTCGGCCGTCATGTCGATCTTCTTCACAACGGCGACAGACGAAGGAGCCTTGTTGCCGCTGTCGGGAATGACGATGCTCCACGTGCCGTCGTCGCGCTGCTCGATCCTATATCCGCTGTTCGAGCCGGTTCCGTTCATCACGAGCGCCTTGGGGTCCACCAGCACCCCCACCTCGTCGACGCCGCCCTCCTGGGAAGGAATCGCCTTGCCGCGCTCGTCGCGCACGATGGCCATGACGGGATACACGGCCGATATCTTCGCGCGGTCGGCCATATTGTCACCATCGTCATCGCGCTCGACGCTCACTTCCGCGCGCACGGGAGCATAGCCCTCCTCGTTCGCGGGGAGTTTGACCACGTGGTCGCCGGCCGAGCCTTCGATCGTGTAGTTCTGTATTGCATTGTCGGGGGCCTTCTTCGCAGAATCGACGACCTCGAGGTTGTCGCGCGTCAGCTTTTTGGGATCGATGCCGCTTATGTAGGCACGGCCCGTCGGCTCGCCATACTGGTCGGAGTGATCGCCCGTAAGATGGAGGCTGACCGCAAGCTGGTTGCCCTGCTCGTCGCACACGGGCACGTCCTCGGAATCCGACCAGCCCGCATACAGCGTTGCCACTTCGGCCGTATACGGCTTCGAGATATCGACCCAGCCTTCGGCATGCGTATTGGGGTCGTCGTCTTTTTCCAGCGCGCTGTTCTTGGCGGCGTTGGCATGGGCGCTGCTGTCGTACCAGCCCAGAAGCACGCGCGAGCCGTATTTCGTATGAGCGGACGGGTCTTTCACCACGCCCGTGGTTGCGCGATCCTGCTCGGTGAAGTCTTCGTTGTTCCATGCCTGAGTCGCCGGGGGCTTATACGTCTTGTTGCTGGAGTCAAGCTCCTCGCCCATCGCGGCATCGTGCTCGTCGCCCAAAACGGCCTGATCGAAAACGCCGCCGTTCGCATTGAACGTCGGCTGGATGAAGCGCACGTAGGTCACATCGCCCTTTCGGTAACCGTGCTCCATGTGGTAATTCCAGAACGAATCGCCGCCGACAATGTGGTCGGCATCTCGCGTGGCGTCTTTATGGTTCGCGTCGACCCAGAATCCTCCCCTGGGAAACGGCAGGATGCCGATGTTCGCTATACCTTGCTTATAGAATTCGCTGCCGTACGTCACCTTGGCGATCTGGGTAACATGCCCTTTCAGGTTGGTGAACATATATCCAGGAGTGGTGTTGCCATACGAAGGCTCGCGATAGCCGTAGAGCGTCGACATCTTGCCCAGGTTGACGGCAGTCAGGCCCGTGTTGGCGAACAGACCGCCGGTGCCGCCAGCGTAATAGTATCCACCCTGACTGTCGCCGTCGATCGTTTTCGCCGTCGGGCTTTTCACGCTTGCGCGCCATGCCTCCTGGGGAATGTTTTCAAGGCCGACAAGCGTTTCAAGCGAACTGCATTGAGCGAACATACCCGCGAGACCGTGAAGCTCGACGTTGTTCCACGCGAACCCGCTGATGTCGAGAGACTTCAACGATGTGCAGCCGAAGAAAATAGTAGTGAACGTCGTCGATTGGGACGTATCCAAACCCGAGAGGTCGATGCTTTCGCACGACGAGCAACCTCTGAAGGCGCCGTAAAACGTGGTAACCTGCGACGTGTCCAGGCCCGAGAGGTCGAAGTGTTTAACGGAGCTGTAGTCTTGCCAGAGGCCGCTCATACTGTTGACAGCGACTTTTTGGTCGGGCGTTCCGACAACAACGTTGCGGAGCTGGCTTTTGACGGGAGCGAATGCATCCCAGGGTTTTTGCGTATACACCCACGATGCGTCAAGGCCGGGGTCTTTGCGCGTAATGGACAAATCGTAAACAGGCTTGCCCTCGGTATTCGTCTCGCCCGTTTCGGTCAGTTTCCAGTGGGCGTTCGTGCCGAAATCACCCTCCTGGAACACGCTTCCTGCTTGGAGAAGGTTTGCATCTTTAGACGCCGTTGACGC
Organism: uncultured Slackia sp.; assembly: GCA_900553775.1. Classification (GTDB taxonomy): domain Bacteria; phylum Actinomycetota; class Coriobacteriia; order Coriobacteriales; family Eggerthellaceae; genus Slackia. The sequence continues at coordinate 7,663 of USEZ01000066.1, forward strand.
TAAGACCCCCCCCCGACTCTTCTGCAAAAGCACGATGCTGGGGCACGGGCGCCATCGTGAACGCCAGCGTTGCCGCCATCGTTGCCGAAAGCGCCGTTTTTGCAGACAGCGGCACCTTTTTCTTGTCTTTCTCCATGAGACAACCCTTCTCCGACCCATCGCCCGTCAACCGCGAGCATCAGGACCGAACGCAATGCCGACAATTCCGAAACCAGCCCAAAAGGCTGTAATTTGTAAATTTTACACCTCCATTCTCGCGCATGGTTGTACAAAATGCGAATCCCCTGCAAAACAGGCAATCCATTGGGCGAAAGCACGAACGAACGCGCGAGCGCGCAAAAGCGCCGCCGCAGGCAGCACGCCCCCTCACGGCCCGTTGCGGCCCCGCCGATCAGCGGATGCGCGCGACGATGCATGCGAGCGCGGCAACGGCGAATGCGGCCGACACCGCGAACGCCGCATGAAACGCCGCCGCGCCTGCAAGCGCGGCGCCCTCTATGCAAAACACCATGGCGGCCGTTCCGATCGAAGCGCAGGTCTGGCGCACGGCCGTGGCGAACGCGCTTCCGTCGGCGATGCGCTTGCCCGCAAGGCCCTTCAAGCTCCACGAGCTCAGCGGTCCCACCAAGCCCGACACGCCCAGCGCGCGCACGCCCTGCATGACGCACACCAGCCACAACGGCGTCGATTCGTCGCAGAGCACCATCGATACCGCGCCGATGCTCAACAGCACGCCCGACACCACGACTACGGGGCGCACGCCGATTTTGTCCGTCAGAATGCCCGCAAGCGGATTGACGATGAGCGCCGCCACCGTGCCTGGCAGAAGCACCATGCCGGCTTCCATCGGCGTGCCGCCGCACAGGTTTTCGATATACAGCGGCACCAGCAGCGTGATCCCCATGAACGACGCGAACAGCAGGCACTGCGCGACGAACCCCGCGCGAAACGTCGCATCCGCGAAAATCGCCATGTCGATCAGCGGATCTTCGATGCGACGCTGGCGTATGACGAACCAGACGAGCGCCGCAGCGCCCACGAGAATGGGCGCCCAGACAAGCGGATGGGAAAACGGCACCGACGAAGCCTCGGAGCAGCCGACGAGCATGCCGCCGAACGCCACCGTCGACAGGACGAACGAGAGGAAATCGAGCGGCGCAGGATGCGCCGCGTCGTCATGACGCTCGATGAACGCGAGGCAGAACAGCACGATAGCGGCCGAAAGCACCGTCAGCAGCACGAAAAAACTGCGCCAGCCCAGCGTATCGACCATGGTTCCGCCGATCGTGGGGCCGATGTTGGGCGCGAAGCCCATCGCGACGCCGGCGATCCCCATCGCCGTGGCCTTGCGGCCGTCGGGGAAATGGGTCATCGCGATCGTTTGAAGCACGGGCAGCAGCATGCCCGATGCGGCGGCCTGCATGACGCGTCCCGCGAACAGCGAGAAAAACCCTCCTGCGCAGGCGCACACGACAGAGCCCGCCGCGAACAGCGCAACCGAGCCGGCAGCAAGGTCTTTCAGGCGGAAACGCCCCATGAAATAGGCGGAAAGCGGCACCACGGCGCCGAGCACGAACATATACGACGTGGTAAGCGACTGCCCCAGGCTTGTGGCGATGCCGAATTCGTCGCACACCGTGACCAGCATGGCATTCAAGCCCGTTTGGGAGAGATTCCCCAGAGCAGACCCCAAAACCACCACGGCGAATAT
>USEZ01000067.1 GCA_900553775.1 uncultured Slackia sp.
CGGAATCGGCCGGCCGGCGCGCGCCCTTGCCGCTTTTCGCCGGAATCCACGCGGCGGCGCTCTATAATACGCGCACGCCGTATCGCAGAAGCGATGCGGCATCGATGTTTTCGATGCGCGCCCGGCGCGTGCTTGTGCGATAGGAGCGATAGATGGCGGAACAAAACGTAAGGCCGTTCGAATCGGGCGGCCGATACGATTTCGATCCGAAGGAATACCTGCAGCAAGGCCCTTGGCGCGATGTGCGCCTGGGCCTTCATCGCACCGAAGAGCTGCTCGAACGGTTGGGCCGCCCGCAGGATGCTTTGCGCATCGTGCATGTGGCGGGCACGAACGGCAAGGGCTCGACGTGCGCGTTCATCGCCGGAATCTTGCAGGCGGCGGGCTACAAGACGGGCTTGTTCACGTCTCCGTACATCCTGCGTTTCAACGAGCGCATCCAGATAGACCGCCGCGACATCTCGGATGCCGATCTGCTCGAGGTCGCGGCCGACGTGCGCGAGCAGGCGCTGCTCATGGAGGAGCAGCCCACGGCTTTCGAGCTGATCACCGCGGCGGCGCTGCTGCATTTCGCGCAGCAGGGATGCGATGCCGTGGTGCTCGAGGTGGGCCTGGGCGGCAGGCTCGATTCCACCAATGTGGTCGTGCCCGAGGCAAGCGTCATCACGCCGATCGACCTCGACCATACGCACGTGCTCGGCGATACGATCGAGAAGATCGCCCGCGAAAAGGCGGGCATCATAAAGCCCGGCGTGCCGGTGGTGAGCTATCGGCAGAAGTCCGCCGCACGCCGCGTGATAGAAAAGGCCGCCGCCGAACGCGGATGCGTCGTGACAACGCCCGACTTCTCGGCCTTGGACGCGCATGCGGACGGTCTGACCCAGGTGTTTTCCTACGGGCCGCTGCGCGATGTGCGCCTGAGGCTTGCCGGGTCGTATCAGCCGAGCAATGCGGCCATGGCCATCGAGGCGGCCTACGTGCTGCGCGGCCGGGGCTTCGCCATTTCCGACGACGCCATCGTGAAGGGGCTTGAATCGACGGTGTGGCAGGGCCGCTTCGAAGTGGTCGACAGCGCTCCTGTCACCATCGTCGACGGCGGGCATAACGAGCAGGGGGCCGCAGCCCTTGCCGCCTCGCTGCGCGCGTATTTCCCCGACGGCGGCGTGGTGTTCGCGATGAGCGTGCTGCGCGACAAAGACTACCGCGCCATGATCGCCGACGTGCTGCCTTTGGCCCGCGCGTTTTTCTGCTTCGAGCCGCCCGACAACGACCGCGCGCTTTCCGCAGACGATCTGGCACGCGCCGTCCGCGCCGCCCTAGACGAGCGTTCCGACGATTTTTCGACCTGCGTCGCGCATCCGCACGTCGAGGCCTGCCCGACTGCGCGCGAGGCCGTGTCGGCGGCGCGCGCGATGGCGGGGACGGACGGCGTGGCATGCTGCTTCGGCTCGCTGTATTCCATCCAGGAAGTCATGGCGGCGATACAAGAGGATGCAGGACGGCCCTCGCGCGCGTGACGCCCGCCGTGTCCGCGCCTCGCCCCGATCGCGCGATGCGAGAAAAAAACGGGCGCGCCCCGATCGAAGCGAGGCGCGCCCGTCGAAGGGAGGGGCTTGTTCTAGACGCCTTTCGCGGCGTTGGTGCCTGCAAGGCGCCCGAAGGTCAGCGCGCATGCGAGGCTGTGGCCGCCCACGGTGACGGGGTATTCGACGAGGTAGCGCCCGCCCTGCGTGTTGCCGGCGACGTAGAGGCCATTGATGGGCTCGCCTGCGTCATCGAGAGGATGCAGGTCGGTGTCGCATTCGAGTCCGCCCATGAGCACGAGCATGCCGGCCGAATCGAAGCGGCATGCGTAGAACGGAGGCGTGTCGATGGGGAACATGCGGCTTGCCAGCTTGCCGTAGTCTTCGTCGACGCCTTTCGCCGCAAGCTCGTTGTAGCGCTCGATCGAGGCGACGACGTTTTCGACGGGCAGCCCCATGGCCTCGGCCAGCTCTTCGATGGTGTCGGCCTTCACGGTGACGGCGCTTTCGACCATCTCGTCGGTGGTGTAGCCGAGCGCGAAGCCTTCGAGCACGGTGGTGTAATTCCCCTTCTCCTCTTCGGGGATGTAGTAGTTCACGAAGCCGTGCCCCGTGCCCTGTGCGAGCAGTTCGTGCTTCCAGTTCGCGTCGAAGATCTGCCACGATTTGGTTCCCTGCTCGGCAAGCTCGGGGTCTTTCGAGGCGGGTTGGCGGGAAAGCTGGTCGGCGATGTTCTGCCCGGGGATATCCTCGTTCATGAATCGCTTGCCCTCCATGTTGAGCTGGAGGAATGCGTCGACGCCGAGCGCGCCGCCCATATGATGGGTCATCGGGGCGTACGGGCCGAGCTCCATATGGGCGCCCGCCCAGATGCCCATGCGCTGGCCGTCGCCCGTGTTCGCGAAATCGCCGTTGACGTCGACCTCGCTGTAGAAGCTGCCGAACTCGTCGGCCTGGGGCGCGTAGTAATGGCGCATGTCGGGATTGCCTCCCATGTCGCCCGTGCACAGGCAGACGGCCTTCGCGTCGATGCGGGTGTAGGACGTCTTGTCGGCGTTATGCACGTAGGCGCCGCATACCGCGCCCGATTCGTCGACGATCAGCTGTTCGGCGAAGGTTCCGAACATGAATTCCGCGCCTGCGGCAAGAGCTTTGTCGCGGCAGTTCTCGCAGCCCCATTGCATGTTGGGGTTGAGGTTGATGGTGCCGTGGAAGAAGGGATAGTACTCCTTCTTGTAGTCGTACCCTTCCAAAGGCGGCCAGAAGATCGGGCGCAAGAAGTTGGGGTTGTCGGTCGTTTTGTTGTCGGCCGTCTTCGCGACGAGCTCGTAGTCGGCCCCTTCGACGAACCAGTCGAAGGCCTCGCCCGAATGGTCGTACCAGTAGTTCAGGAAATCGGGATTGGGCCTGTAGCACATGTCTTTCATGAGCTGGTTGACCACGTCGGCCTTCGGCGCCCATTCGATGCCGATGCTCTTCTGGATTTCGGAATTCACGACGCCGAAGGCGCCCGCCATGCCGACGACGCCCACATCGGCCTGCTTCTCGACGCCGATGACCCGCGCCCCTTCTTCGGCGGCGGCTCGTGCCGCGGCGATTCCCGCCAGGCCGAGTCCGAGCACCAGCACGTCGCATTCCTTGGTTTCCGCCACGTCCTGGGGAACGTCGGGCTTGATGAGGAATTCCGGGGTTCCGTAGATGTCGGTTCCTTTGGACGCCTCTTCTTTCGTCTCCGTGCTCTGGGGAGCGCATCCTGCAAGTCCCGCTCCCGCCACGGCGGCGGCTCCCAGTCCGAGAAATGCCCTTCTGCTGAATTCTTGTGTCATAATCGTCCCTCCATGTCGATCGCGCCGTCGCTTCGGCGCGAAGACGACTATGGGCCGTTTCGAAGCGTGCGGCATCATCCGCGTTCGGGTGAAAAAGCGCCGAAACCCTTCTTGCGATCCCCCTATAACGGGTGGATCGCAAGAAGGTGATGGGAAATATCCTGGTCACAGGCATGCGTGGGAAAGCATGTGAGCACGATGCGGGGAGGCGTCGTCGTGATGGAAAAAAGAGCGGGCGAGAGCCGGCGGGGCTCGATATGCCTTGTCGCCGGCTACGGCGCGATGCTGGCGGTCCAGTTCGCGCTGTTTCATGGGCTTATGCCGTTCGGGTCGATGGATGCGAACGCCGGCGTGCAAGATAGCTTTTTCGTCGCCGCGCTTGTTTCCAAAGCCGTCGTTTTGGCGGCGATATTCGTCCTGCACGCGCGCTGGTCGTTTCCTTCGGCGGCCACGGCGACGGCGCTCGCCGCGTCGTCTTCGCTTATCGGCTTCGCGATCGTGGCGATGTCCCTGCGGTTCTTTTCGATGGTTCCCGCCGCAGAGCTTCTTCCGTGGTTCGCCGCAGGAGGCGCATGCCTCGGCTGCGCCGACGCTTTGGCGCTTCTTCTGTGGGGCCGCGCCTTCGCGGCGGTTCCTTCCCGCAAGACGTACTGCTTCGTGCTCGCCGGCAACCTTGCCGGTCTGTGCGGGTATGCGGCCATCGGGGCGCTTCTCGAAATCTCCCTCGGCATGCTCGCGGCGCTTTTTCTCGCATCGATGGCGTGCGCCTCTATCGCATGCCGCGGCGGCCGGCCCGAGCGTGCGGCCGAAGCCTGCGAAGGCGGCGGCGCGGCCCGTCGGCGCGACGGCGTTTCGGAGATGCTGCGCCAGGCGGCGTCCTCTCTATGGCGTCCGGCGCTCGGGCTTGCGCTGTTCTGCTTCATGGCGGGCCTTATGACGAAGGCGTCGGGGCAGCAAAGCGTCTCTTTCGCCGAAACCCAGGCGATATCCATCGTGGCAAGCGCCGCCTGCATCGCGATCCTGGCGTTGCCGGTGCTTTTGGTGCGCGAGCCTTCGGCCGTCGACCGCATGTACGGGCTGGCCCTTCCTCTGTCGGCGACGGGCTTTCTGCTTCTTCCCGTATTCGGGTCCGCGGCGCCCGGGGTGGTGAATGCGTTCGCGCAGTGCGGCAGCATGATGGCAAGCATGGTCGTGTGGTGCATGGCGGCTCGCCGGAGCCATGCCGCCCCTGGAAATGCCGCGGCGCTTTATGCCGGCATCTTCGGCTTGGCCACGTTCGCCGAGCTGTGCGGTCTGGCGGCGGGCGGCTCGGGGCTGTCGTTTTTCTCCCAGGAGGAAACCCCCTCGACCGCGGTGGCGCTGGCTTCGCTGTATCTTCTGTCGTGCTGCTCGCTCTTCGTCTTGCGCATGCAGGGCTCGGGATCGCAGGCGCGCCCGAGCGAAGGGCGGATCGAGGGGAAGGCCGGCGAACCCGATTCTTCCGCCGGCCCGTCCGATCGAAACGCCGCGTGCGAGCGGCTCGCCTGCCGCAATCGATTGACGCCCAAGGAGGCCGAGGTTCTCGCCCTCCTCGCGCAAGGGCGCACGGTGAGATCGATCTCCGAGCGGCTGGTCGTATCGGAGAACACCACCAAGTCCCATATCAAGAGCATCTATCAGAAACTCGGCGTCCATTCCCGCTCGGAAGTTCTCGAGCTTGTCGACGAAGCGTGCGCCTGCGCGTCGTCAGGCCGCGACGGCGGCGGCGATGGGCACGGCGATGCGGGCGCCGTTTCGGACTGATGCTCGCCGGCGGCGTTTTTCAAGGGGCGGCCACCATGGGCGTTTCGCGCCCGAGTCGTCGCTTGCCTCGGGCCGCCCGTCTCGAAGCAGCAGGCCGCGCCCGCGTGGCCGCGTCCGCCCGGAAGGCGCGCTTGCGGCGTCGGATCGGCTGCGCGGGATCGGATTTCCGTGCTGCGATTCATGGATCTTTCGAATAAAGAAACGGACTGGAAAGGCCTTGCTTTCCAGTCCGAGCATGAGGGTTCGATTCGATTTTTCATCCCGGGTCCGTTTGCGTCAGGAATCCGGTCCGTGTTTCGTGGCGCGCACGGAACCTTTTTGCATACGACGGCCCTCATGCGACGCGTCGCATGAGGCTATGCGCGCCCTTCCAGGACGGCCGTCACAGCTTCTTCGTCAAGCTCGCCGATCGGCGTGACGGGTTCGGGCGCGCAGGAGAAATCGCCCAGGAGTTTTTCGTAGTGGGCCACATCGCGCCACCGACCCAGCTTGAATCCGACGTTGTCCATGACGCCCACCAGGCGGAACCCCATGGAAAGATGCAGCTTGTCGCTTTTCTCGTTCGGTTCGGTCACTTTGCCGTGCGCGCTGCGCACGCCCTGCATTTCGAGCAGCGCGAGCAGGCGCTCGTACAGCGCGCGCCCCAGGCCGCGCCCGCGGCAATCCTGTGACAGATAGACCGAAAGCTCCACGGCCCAGTCGTAGGCCTGGCGCGCGAACAGGCGGCTCGCGTAGGCGTATCCGACGGGCACGCCGTCTTCCTCGCATACGATGTAGGGGTACAGGCGGATGCGCTCTTCGATGCGTCGGCGGAACTCGTCGACGGTGGGGCAGGTGCATTCGAACGTGATGGACGTGTCCACGTAGGGCGCATAGATCGCCTGCAAGGCTTCGGCGTCGTCGGTGGTGGCAAGACGGTACGTGTACACGGGTTCGCTCATGATGCTCCTTTCGAAACAGGCTCGCATGACGGCATACGACGTATGCGCCGCCTTGAAACGAAGGCGGCTTCAAACGAATGCTGATACGTCGGAAATGCGGCGAAGATGCGAGACGGTGCAGCGCATTTTACACCCAAAAACGCCCGCCGTGCGCCTCGTCGCGCCGTTTTTCGCAAGCGTCGGCATGCGGGGTCATGCAAGCTCGCCGCGCTTGGCGTCGAGAAACGAGGAAAGCGATCGGCGCAGGTCGGGCTCGACGGTGAAGACGAAGGCGTGCTCCTTGCGCGTTTTCCTTAAAAACCCCAGTTCGACGAGGCCGAGCAAGTCGGCGCGCGCCGTCGCATAGGCGACGTTCGCCATGGCGCGGTGCGTTTCTATCTTGAATGCGGCCTCGGGGTTGTCGAGCGCCTGCTGCAAAATCATGCGTTGCCGATGGTTGATGTCGAAGGTGCCCTGCAGATCGCGCGAAAGCCTGGTGTCGCGCTGCACGACGCGGTTGAATTCCGCCTCCATCTCGGCGATCTTTATCGTGACGAGCTTGGTATATGCGTCGACGTAGGCGGTGAAGTCCACCTCGTCGCCGATGAGCGTTTCGGAATCTTTCGGCTCGACCGATACGAGGGGCGGGCGGTACAGCCCTCCCATCCAGTCGCGCTGGGCCTTCATGATGGGCACGTGCGTGAGCACGGGAAGCCCCGCTTTCAGGTAGAGAAGCTTCATGGACAATGCCGCCGCCGCGCCGTTCCAGGCAGGCAGGGGCAGGTGGCTCATGAAGATATGCCTGATGCCCTGCGCGAGCAAAAGCGGATGCTCTTCGTTGTCGACGTGCTTTCCTTCCACGATGTTCGCGACGATTTCAAGCGATTCCGCGCTGCTTCGACGCGCCTTTTTCCATACGAGCGAGGTTTCGGGTATCGGCTCGGTGGTCTGCTCGCCCGCATCTTGGGCGAGCCGCTCATAGAGCTCGAAAAGCATGCCGGGGGTGCACGGCCGCCGCGCAAGCTCGGGAAGGCTTCTTTGGACGCGCCTCACGTTGGCGATCAGCTGCTCCTCGGGCGTTTCGGGCGCGCGCTCTTCCAGGATAAGCTCGCGGGTTCTTTCATGGCCGATAGCCATGCCGTCGCCCCGGATGGATTCGATCGCGTCGTCGATATTGCTTTCGAGCAGGAAATACGTCGCGTTTTTCGACGAGATGGCGCGGTCGAGGACCGATCCCGTCCTGCACGAGCGGTCTATCTCCGCGAGGTTTCTCGCGATCGATTTCGTCGGGACGTACCATCCCTTCTTTCCCCGGGCATCGGTTACGGGGATGGTGACGGCCATGGTTTTGCGCAGGGTCGAAAGCAGCGCCCATGCCTGCTCGCGGGTCACGCCGTCGGGCAAGGGCAGCGTTTCGAACTCTGCGGGAAGCAAGGGGCGCTCTCCCGCGATGCGTCGCATCTCCGAGAAGGATTCGTCGTCGAGCACGGCGATGAATCGGGCGAAAACCTCGTCGGACATATGTTCCATCGGCGCTCCTTGCCTTGTCATTCTAATTATCGAAAAACGATAGTTCGCCGAATGGCGAATCGTCGTTTCGGGCGAAATACCGCTTTATTTCGCATAGAACGAATTCTACCTGGGTTTCCCCCGCATTACCCGATGATTCGCGGAGCCGTTGCAACTATCGATTAATGCGATATTGACAGTTTTGATAAAACGCCTGGAAAATGCCCCATTGTCGGCGCGTTTGCCGACGGCTATCGAGGGAGGGATACGATTATGGAAAAGACGCAAGGGATAAGCCGCAGGGGATTTCTCGGCGCAGGGTTCGCCGCCGCCGCGGGCGTTGCCGCAACGGCCATGCTGGGCGGCTGCGCGCCGAAAGGCGGGGCTTCGGGCGATTTGTCTTGGAGCGAGGAATACGACGTCGTGGTCATCGGCGCAGGCGCCGGCGGCTATGCGGCCGCGATCGAGGCGGCGGGCAACGGCGCAAGCGTCGTCGTGCTCGAGAAGGCCGAGAAGATCGGCGGCGATTCGGCGCTGTGCGACGGCATTCTGGGCGGATGGGGCACGCGCCTGCAGAAAGAGGCCGGCATCGACCTTGGCGCCGACGAGGTGTTCGCGTGGTTCACGGCGAACCCCGAATGGTACGGTTCGTTCGACATGGACGTCGCCCGCCTCAATGCCGACAAATGCGGCGAGACGATCGACTGGCTCCAGGATCTGGGCGTGGAATTCGAGCCCGAGGTGGGGCCGCGCTTCGGCTATACCGAGCTTCCCGCGATCCATCAGGTGGTCGGCAAGGGCGCGGCCATGATGGACGTGCTCGCCCGGGCGGCCGAAGGCGCCGGGGTGAAGACCTACACGGGAACGCCCGCCGTCAGGCTGGTCGCCGACGACCAGGGTCGCATCATCGGCGTGCGCGCCAAAAAGGGCAGCGACGACTTCGACGTGAAGGCCGACAAGGGCGTCGTGGTGGCATCGGGCGGCTTCGCCGGCAGCAGCGAGGTGCTGACGGCGTTCAACTCCGAAAGCGCGGGGTTGATGGCCCGCTCCGACCCCAACATGACGGGCGACGGCCTGCTGATGGCCATGGAGCACGGAGCCCATATCTGCAAAGCCGACCGTCTTCCTTTGGTAAGCTCTCTGGCGGGCCTGGAAACCAAATCGCCGGTCAATTTGAACTACGCGTTCCGCCTGCATGAGATCTGGCTCGACGCCGAGGGCAAGCGCTTCTTCGACGAATCAACGCCCTTCGAAAGCCCGCTCGGCCACAACGCCATCCTGCGCAAGCAGAACGCCCAGGGCGGCGCGCAGCCGATCGCGTTCGTGGGGACGACTCCCGAGCTGACGGCGCTTTCCGAGAAGATGCCCATGCAATGGCCGAGCGCCGACACCGTCGAAGAGGCGGCGTCTCTTGCAGGGCTCGACCCCGCTGCGGTGAAGGCGACCGTCGATGCGTACAACGCCGCATGCGCGGCGGGCCGCGACGACGAGTGCGGGCGTCCGGCCGAGTACCTGATCCCGCTCGAGCCGCCGTTTTACGTGGCGCCCATCACGTCGATGACCACGTTGAGCCTGGGCGGTTTGAAGATCGACGTCGACGCGCACGTCCTGCGCATGAAGCATCCCGCCGACAAAGGCGCGGTGCATCAGCCGATCGCGGGCCTGTATGCCGCGGGCGAGACGTGCGAATGGAATTGCGCGGCGGGCTGGACGGTTCTC
>USEZ01000068.1 GCA_900553775.1 uncultured Slackia sp.
TCGCGACCAGCAGTATGGCCACCGACCTGATCAAGGGCAAGACCATCGACGAGGCGCTCGCCATTTCGGGAAACGATTTGAAAAAAGAACTGGGCAAAATGCCTCCCGACCGCGTGACCAGGCCGTATCTTGCCGCCTGCGCCATCCGTGCGGCGATCGGCGATTTCTATATCCGTGCGGGGCGCGACCTTTCCTGGATCGACCGTCGCGTGCCGTGCGACGAATGCAGCGTGGCTTGCTCGCTGTGCCAGCATTGCTCGCTGCGCGACCAGCGCATATCGCTGCGGTTCGCGAAAAGGTAGTCGTGCCGCAAGGCGGCATCGGTCGGCCGCGCGCGGGCGGCGTGCTCGTTTTTTCTCGCCCGCGCACGGCTTGCCGTTCTTTCGCACCGCGCTTTATGATTTGCGGATGCGAAAGAAAGGAGGCCGCCATGGCCGAAAAGGATTCGTCGGCGCATAAGCCGTTCGATTCGTTCGTGGACACCATCGCCGCGCTGCGTGCGCCCGACGGATGTCCGTGGGACCGCGAGCAGACCCACGAGAGCATCGCGCACAATATGATAGAAGAGGCGTTCGAGGCGGTGGACGCCATCGAGGCGGGCGATACGGCCCATATGCGCGAAGAGCTGGGCGACGTGCTGCTGCAGGTGGTGCTGCAAAGCCAGATCGCCGCCGATGCGGGAGAATTCACGATCGACGACGTGTGCCGCGATATCGACGCTAAAATGATCCGCCGTCATCCGCACGTGTTCGGCGAAGCGGCCGCGCGCGACAGCGCCGCGGTGCTCGATATCTGGGATGCGGTGAAGATGCAGGAGAAAAAGCGCTCCGATTCCGAAGCAGACGAGCGCACGGGCCTGCTCGACGGCGTGCCGACGAGCTTTCCCGCGCTGATGCAGGCGCAGAAGATCTCGCGCAAGGCCGCGGCGGCAGGCTTCGAATGGGAATGCGCCGACGACGTGTGGGCCAAGGTTGCCGAAGAGGTGCAGGAATTCAAGGAGGCCGCCACGCCCGAGGAGGCCGAAGACGAATTCGGCGATATCCTGTTCGCGCTGGTGAACGTGGCGCGTTGGCACCATGTGGATGCCGAGGGCGCTCTGCGTCGTGCATGCGCGAAATTCCGCCGCCGCTGGTCGTTCATCGAAGGCGCGGCGTGGGCGCAAGGGCGCGATGCCGCCGAGCTTTCCATGGACGAGATGGAGGCGCTTTGGCGGCAGGCGAAAGCGCAGGAGGCGAAATAGCCGGCTCGTTTTCGTCGCGAATCGATGCCGCCGTCATCGGCGGCATCGGCATATATGCGGCGGCTGTTGGAAAACGTAGGCAGGGGAGCGTTCCAGCTGCCGGGCGTGCTTCACGCCGTCAAGCGTGCCGGATGCAGCGAGGGCCCCGGGAATTCCCGGGGCCCTCGTTGTGGGGAGGCGTTATGCGGTTTCGATCGGCCGCGCCGGGCGCGCTTCGCGCCAAGCACGGCCGCAACGCCCGTGGCTCGGCTTCACCGCGCGCACGCTGCGTGCTTTACAGCAAGCCCAGCGATGCGAGCTCGTCTTTCACGTCGCCCATGCCGTAGTCGTCGAGGCATGCGGCGGTCGGGGCGCCGGTCTGCTCGTCCCAGCCGAATTCCTTGTACACCATGCCCAAGGCGGTCTGGAAGTCGTCGCGCTCCATCTTGTCGGTGCCGGCGGTGAAGGGCTGGATGTCGGGGTCTTTGGTGAACACCCATTCGGTGATGGTGTCATGCTCGTTGCGCATGTCGTTGGTGCCCATGCCGCGCACGGTGTTGGCGCGCTGCAGCGTCATGACGGAGGCGGCGCGCTTGTACAGCTCGTCGCGGGTCATCTCTTCGCCGGTGACGGCGGTGTAGAACTTGGCCTCGAGGTCCAGATCGCCGCGGTAGTCGCGCGACTTGCTGGGCGACATGGTCATCGGCCACACCCAGTTGCACAGGGTCAGGCAGTCGTGCAGCACGTCGGTGACGATGCTCCACCAGCAGAACTTCGCCTTGTACTCGTTCATCGGCGTGTAGTTCTTGTCCTGGTCGATGGCCGTCTCGCTGCCCCAGACCTCCTTGGCGATCTGCTGCTTGATCTCCCACGGAAGGCCGCAGCCCTGGAAATTCACGGCGGAGTGGATCATGTCGTCGCGGTTGAACATCATGTTGTACACGGCGCCCACCTGGCCGAAGCACTCGATGGCGTGATGCACGGGCCAGCCGCGGTAGTTGATCAGCGTGGAGGTGGCGGTGTCGAACCATTCCTGGTCGTTCCAGCGCTCGCACCAGGTGTAGGGGCCGTAGCCGATGTAGGACAGCTCGGAATCGTTCTGCGCGAGCTTGGTCAGGATCTCGACCATGACCGTGGGGTCTTTGGAGTCGTTCTCGAAGCCGGCCCAATTGATGGAGGCGTACTCCTCGGCGGGCAGGTTCTTCTCGAACACGCCGGCGCGATAGCAATGGGCGATGTCGCGGTAGAGCTGGGCGTAGTTGCACCACAGGCCCAGGTTGTCCATGGTGGCCTGCGTGGTCATGTCCCACAGCACGCTCTCGTCTTCCTCGATATCCAGGCCCAAGATCTTCTTCATATAGATCGACACGGGGAAGTTGGCCGCGCAGGTGTTGCCCACGGTCTCGAAGCCCGCGGTGGATTCGGCCGCCTCGACGCGCAGGTCGGAGTAGCAGTGGATCGGGCAGCTGTGGCAGCCGTTCATCTTCACGGTGTATTTCTCGGCGGCAGGACCGAGGTCTTTGGTGGATTTCATGCAGCGATAGCCCACGGTGTTGAGCTCGCCCGGCTTCGGCTCGCCGGTGTTGATCGGGCCGCCCTCGGCAAGCGCCCAGGTCAGGCCGTCACGCGCGGTCCAACGGCTGCCGGCGTCGTAGAACTCGGCCCATTCCTGCTGGGTGGAGGGAACGACGTGGTTGTTGTTCGAGCCGATGATGTCGGAGAGCATGTAGTCGGAAAGCTCGGCGATAGCCTTCGGGTCTTTCACATAAACCGAGCCGTTGCCCTCCACCACGACGCCCTTGCACTTCTTGGAGCCGAGGATGGCGCCTACGCCCGCGCCCGCGGAATGGTTGCGGGAGTTGATGATGTTGGAGTAGGGCAGCAGGTTCTCGCCCGCAGGGCCGATCGTGGCCACGCAGGCCTTGTCGGAAACCAAGGTGTTGAGCGCTTCGGTGGCGGCGCGGGTGCCCAGGCCCCACACGCCCTCGGCCGACTCGATCGTGATTTCGTCGTCGATGATCTTGATGAACACGGGTTCGTCGGAGGCGCCTTCCACCACGAGGGCGTCCCAGCCGGCGAGCTTGAGCTTGGCGCCGAACATGCCGCCCATGTGCGAGTCGACCACCAGGTGGTCTTTCGTGAAGGTGGAAAGGTGCGCCAGCGTGGTGCGGCCTGCCAGGGGCACGCCCGAAGCGGTCAGCGGGCCCACGGCGAAGATGACCTTGCTCTCGGGAGAGAGCGGGTCGGTGCCTGCGGGAACCTCGTCGTACATGATCTTGTTGGCGATGCCCATGCCGCCGATGTATTGCTTGTACGGATCGGTGGATTCGATCGTGACGGCGCCCGTGGTCAGATTGACGCGCGCGATCTTGCCGGCCCAGCCGAACGATACGTTGTCTTCTTTTGCCATGTGTCTGATCTCCAAGTCTTGTGAGCAACAGTGACGTGAAGCGACGTGTGCGGAGGCATGTGCGTAACGACCGTTTTCGGTCAGCGGCCATTATGCGCAATCGGCCGGTTTGCGTGTCCCCTCTTTGAGGGGATTGTCGTTTATCAGCCATTTTGCCCCGAAAGAGGGGACGGCGCCGCATTATGTACCCTCATTATGAACGGCTGTGCGAAGTGCGTTTCAGGGGGTATGTGTCCTTAGCTGTGAAGGACATCAGGAAAGGAAACATTCGATGGAGGAGAAGAAGGGGGCCTTGGATCAGGTCGAGCCCGCCGCAGAAGCGGCTGGAGCCGAAGGCAAGGCAACGCAGGGGGGCTTCACTCGTCGTCAGGTCGTCGTCGGCGGCGTGGGCATCGGTTTGGCGGGCTTGATCGCCGGCGGTGCTCTTGCCAAGTGGGGCGTCGTCGAAGACAGCATCGCGTCGGGCCGCATCGTGCTCGATCCCATGCCTCAGAAACTCATCGTGACCGACCGCGCCCGCTGCTCGGGCTGCCAGCGCTGCGAGCTGATGTGCTCGCTGCGCAACGACGGTCGTGCATGTCAGAATACCGCTCGCGTACGCGTGTGGCAGAACTACAACTTCGGTGCCGGCGGCGAAAGCCGCGACGGCATCTTCGGCTCGTGCCAGTTCACCGTCGAGCATTGCAAGCAATGCAAAGACGCCTGGTGCGTGAAGAACTGCCCCGTGCATGCCATCGCTCCCGATCCGGAAACCGGCGCCCGCGTGGTGAACGCCGAGGCGTGCATCGGCTGCGGCATGTGCCATGAGGCCTGCCCCTGGAACATGCCGGTGGTCGACACCGAGACGGGCGTGTCCACGAAGTGCATCGCGTGCGGCCGCTGCGCCGTGCAGTGCCCCAACGGCGCCATCAAGTTCGTCGACTGGAAAGACATCGCCCAAGAGGCGATCGACAAGGGCATCGTGCGCACCTCCACGCTGGTGGAGGGCTAGGCCCGATCGACGATCGCGACGTTTCGACTATGACGAACGAAAGAAAGGGCAACGACGCCATGGGCAACCCGGCCGTGTTCTCGATCGCATCGAAGTGCTTCGCCTCCGTGGACGAAGCCGTCTATCGCGAGCTGACCGCGCCCGATGAGTGGAAGAGCTTCATCGACGAGGTGCGCGCCTGCACCGGGCCTGCGGCCGCTCAGGCGACGGCCGTGCTTGAAACCCCGCCGTCCTACGTCGAATACGACGGCTTCTGCCGCCGTCATTTCACGGGAGGGCTTCCCGCGTCGGCGATGCCGGTGGAATCGCTCTACCGTGCCTGCGAGGCCGAAGGACGCATGCAGCGCGGGCGCTACGGAGCCGATTCGGCCCGCTATATGGAGCGGATCATCGCCTCGCTGGGGCTTGAGCTTCCTTCGGCATATCGGGCATGGCCCGACCATCTTGCCCTCGAGCTCGACCTGCTTGCGGTTTTGCAGCGGTCGGGCTGCGCCGACGAGGCTCGTTCGTTCGCATCGGAACGCTTCGGCTGGCTGGCCGATTACCGTCGACGCCTTGCGCGCCTCGACGACCCTGCGACCGCGTTCTTCATCGCGCTCATCGACGTGCTTATCGATGCCATCGCGCGGGAAGGGGCGCAGGGGCCGTTCGAAAGCGGGCGGGGCTGCGGCTGCGACGGCTTGCCGGCATAGCAATAGTTCTTTATAAGAGAGGAACCGAGAATGTCAGAAAACGCGATTACAAGGCGGAGCTTTCTGGCCGGCAGCGCGGGCGTGGCGGCCCTGGCTGCAGCGGGCGGATACATGAGCTTCGGCGCTTGGGAGCAGGCGTGCGCTGACGAACCCGTTGCCGACCAGGGTTCTTGGTCTGCCTATACCATGTGCAACGCGTGCTCGAGCAAGTGCGGCTACAAGGCCTACGTGAAAGACGGCCGCCTGTCCAAGCTCATCCCGAGCGAGCACGACGCCAGCGCCCAGGGCAAGATCTGCGCGCGCGGATACGGATACCCCGCCATCGTGTACTCGGAAGACCGCCTGACCGACCCCTTGAAGAAAAACGACAAGGGCGAGTTCGAGGCCATCTCATGGGAGCAGGCCTTCCAGGAGATCGGCGACAAGGTGAAGGCGATCGTCGGCGAGAGCGGCCCCGAGGCCCTCGCGCTCGTGCAGGACCCGCGTCCCAGCGGCGCGTTCTACACCAAGCGCTTCCTGGACGCGCTCGGCTCGCCGAACTACTACACGCACGGCGCCGCCTGCAACCTGTCGAAGGCTTCGGGCTATACCGAGGTTTTGGGCGCGGGCGATTTTTCCGCCGATACCGACAACACCAAGATGATCATGTACATCGGACGTTCGGTGGCCGACGCCATCAAGCCCGTTCATCTGCAGGGCTTGCAGAAGGCCCATGAAAACGGCGCGAAGGTCGTGATGGTGGATCCCCGCTGCAACAATTCCACGGTGTTCGCCGACGAGTGGCTGCCGATCAACCCCGGCACCGACCTGGCGTTCATCCTGGCCATGAGCCACGTGCTCATTCGCGACGGGCTCTACGACAAGGCCTACGTGGCCGAAAACACGGTGGGCTTCGACGAGTTCGCGGCGGGCGTGAGCGACTATACGCCCGGCTGGGCCGAAGAAATCTGCGGCATTCCCGCCGCCGACATCGAGCGTCTTGCGGTGGAGTTCGCGCAGGCGGCCCCCGCGGCCTGCATCGACGCGGGCTGGCGCGGCGGCTTCGGCAACCAGTACGCCAACTCCGGCGAGACGGCGCGCGCCATCGCGTGCTTCAACACGCTGCTCGGCTGCTGGAACCAGAAAGGCGGCGCGTTGTTCACCCCGAGCGTGTCGGCCGGCAAGCTCGATGAAGAGAAGTTCCCGCCGGTGCCCAAGCCCGAAGGAAAGAAGGCGGGTTCCGCGGAATATCCGCTCGCTTCCGCCGGCATGGGCGTGAACGTGTACGCGGCCTCGCTTGCCAAGGAAGGCAAGATGCGCGGCATGTTCTTCTACAACTCCAACATGGTGGCGGGCTATTCCAATCCTGCCTACCTGCAGGAATGCCTGGAAGCGCTCGATCTGTGCGTGGTCGTGGACATCCAGATGTCCGAGACGGCCCTGTGCGCCGACTACGTGCTGCCCGAGTGCAGCTACCTCGAGCGCCTCGAGGTGCCGGCGTTCAACGGCGGCCTCGTGCCGTCCGTCTCGCTGCGCGACAAGGTGCTCGACGTGATCCATCCCAACACCAAGCCCTGCGACGAGATTTTCAAGGGCCTGGCCGAGGCCTGCGGCGTGGGCGAGTACTTCGGCTTCACGGTCGAGGAGCTGGCCGACGCCCAGCTGAAAAGCGTGGGCCTGAGCCTCGACGCGCTGCGCCGCGTGGGAACGGTGGAGTTCCCCGAGAAGGCGTTCGTCTACGGCACGACGCCCGCATGGAAGACGCCTTCCGAGAAGATCCAGTTCACGAGCGAGAAGTGCGCGGCCGCGGGCTATACCGCCGCGCCGACGTGGGTGGCTCCGGCCGCGATGCCCGCGGGCGGCAGCCAGTTCAAGCAGGCCATCCACAGCCACACCATGACGGCGAACTGCAAGCCGCTCATGGCGATCACGCAGGACTACGACCTCACGCGCATCTGGATGAACGCCGAGCGCGCCGCGCAGCTCGGCATCGCCGACGGCGACGAGGTGGAGGTGTCCAACGAGCTTCACACCGGCCGTTGCCGCGTGAAGGTGACGCAGCGCATGAACCCGACGGCCATCTTCTTGCCGCCGGCGTACGGCTGCACGTCCGAAGAGCAGCACACCGCCTACGGCGTGGGCCTGCGTTCGACGGACTACACGGCCTACCAGCTTGAGGCCGGCTACGGATCCACCATGGCGCACGAGGTTTTGGTCACGGTCAAGAAGGTAGGTGCGTAATGGCCCGTTATGGAATGCTCATCAATACCAAGAAGTGCATCGGGTGCTACGCCTGTCGCACGGCTTGCCAGCGGCAGAACGACCTTCTGCCGAACGAATCGTTCATCAAGTTCCACGAGTTCGAGCGCGGCACGTATCCGCACGTGACGATCGAGCACGTTCCCACCCAGTGCATGCACTGCGTGGACGCGCCGTGCCAGGCGGTGTGCCCCACGGGCGCGACCTACACCACCGAGGACGGCATCGTGTGCGTCGACCACGGCCGCTGCATCGGCTGCAAATACTGCATGGCCGCCTGCCCGTACCAGGCCCGCGTGGTCAACGAGGAGACGGGCGCCGTGGACAAGTGCCGCTTCTGCACGGTTTCCGCGCTCGACGGCACCGAGATGTGCACCTGCGTGACGGCGTGTCCTACCGGCGTACGCATCTTCGGCGATCTGGACGACCCCGAATCCGAGGTGTCCAAGGCGATCGCCGAAACCAACGCCCAGCCGATCGACGGCGATCTGACCGCTGCGAAAATCTTCTACGTGAGGTGATGAAGGATGTCATTCGAACCTATCTGGGGCGCTCCCATCGCCTGGTATCTGTTCTTGGCCGGCTTGGGCGGCGGCGCGTTCGTGACGTCGGCGTTTTTGCGCTGGCGCCATCCCGAGGCCGTCAACATGCGCAAAGCGGGCCACGTGATCGCGCCCGTCGTGGTCATGGTGGGCCTGGTGCTTCTGATGATCGACGCCGAGGCGGGCTTGCACAACCCGCTGCGCTTCGCGCTGCTGCTGCATAACCCGTTCTCGGTGATGACCTGGGGCGTCGTGTTCCTGGCCGCCTTCATGGTCATCGCGCTTGCCGTGCTGGCGCTCGACCTGCTGAAAAAGCGCGTTCCCGCGTGGCTTGAAATGGCGGGCGTCGTGTTCGCCGTGTGCGTGGCCATGTACACGGGCGCGCTGCTCGGCGTGTGCAAGACGTTCCCCCTGTGGAACAACGCGCTGCTGCCGATCCTGTTCTTGGTGTCGGCCATGTCGGCGGGCGCGGCGTCGGTGCTGCTCGTGGCGGTGTTCCGTCATGCGGACGAGTTCAACAAGGCGGGCGTGCTGAAGAAGTTCCACTTCTGCCTGCCGATCGTCGAAACGCTGCTCGTCGCCTCGCTGTGCTTCATCACCGCGTTCAATTCCACCGCAGGTTTCGAGTCGGTCATGAGCCTGGTGGCGGGCGAGTGGGCCGTGTGGTTCTGGCTCGGCCTGGTGTTCGTCGGCCTCATCCTGCCCACTGCGCTTGAAACGTGGCTTCTGTTCTTCAGCTCGAAGGAGTTCGAAGAGTCCAAAAAGGCCCACTTGATCAGCGCCGCGTCCGATGCGGGCGTGCTGGTAGGCGGCTTCCTGCTGCGCTTCCTGGTGGTCATGGCGGCCCTGCCGGTGACGATCACGGTGCCCATGCTGTAGCAGCGCTCTGACAAGACGCGTATCCGCAATGCGCCGTCCCTTCCGAGGGGCGGCGTTTTTTTGCATGAAAGGGACGGATATGGTAGGTTGGTTCAACCGCTGATTGAGCTTGAGATGTTGCGGAACCAGAAAATTTTGCACGGGCCTTCGGGGAACGGTAGAATCAGCTTTCCAATGAAGAGAAGCCTGGGTGCTGCATGAGAAACGTCAGCCGAAAAGAGAAGAAGTTCCTCGTCGACTTG
>USEZ01000069.1 GCA_900553775.1 uncultured Slackia sp.
TCAATGGACAAGATCATCATCGAGAACCTGCAGGTGCATGCCAACCACGGCGTGTTTCCCGAGGAAAACGCGCTCGGTCAGCGTTTCGTCATATCGGCCGTCCTGCATGCCGATTTGCGCGCTGCGGGAAAAAGCGACGCGCTGGAAGACTCTATCGACTATGGCACTGCCTGCCATCTGATCGACGGGTATACCCGCTCGCATACGCATAAGCTGCTCGAGCGGTTGAGCCAGGGACTGGCCGATGCCCTTTTCGACAGGTTTCCCGCAATCGAACGCGTGGAGCTGACGGTCAAAAAGCCCTGGGCCCCGATCGGCCTGCCGCTCGACTACGCGGCGGTGGCGATCGATCGTGCGCGCGAAAACCGGTAGGGCGCATAGGCGCCGCGCTGCCGATCAACCTGCCTTCTGTCGCGATCGAATCATACATGCCGCATGTCGATCGGGAGCGCGCGGGCGTTGCGTGCGGGAATACGCGCGGGGTTTCCGTCGTTGAATGCCATCGTGTGCGGGCGTATGCGAGGCGCTCTCGATTCGTGCGCAATCCTCATGCGTTCGATGCCGCATGGAAGCGGCGGGCCTTCGTCAGCCTTCTTTCGAGCTGCGCATTTCTTCGGCGGCGACGGCGTTCGCATCGAGCCGATGCTTTTTCAGAGGGAGCGCCTCGCTTACCACGATGCCCGCTCCGATAAGCACGAATCCGACCGTCATGATCGCCGTGACGGATTCGCCGAGAAACGCCACCGAGAAGACCACCCCGAACACGCTTTCGGTGGCGAGGAACAGCGCCGCAGGCGCAGGCGCCACATGGGCCACGCCGACGTTTTGCAGCGAAAGCGCGATGCACGAAGCGAACACCACGATGTAGGCCACATTGCCGAATACGCCCGGGTCGGCAAGGACGCTCCAGTCGGGCATTCCCTCTGCGAAAAGACCGACGGCGCATCCGATGACGCCTGCGGTGAGGAATTGCACGACGGTGAGCGTCAGCGCGTCGCGGCCGTCGGA
Organism: uncultured Slackia sp.; assembly: GCA_900553775.1. Taxonomy (GTDB): domain Bacteria; phylum Actinomycetota; class Coriobacteriia; order Coriobacteriales; family Eggerthellaceae; genus Slackia. The sequence goes on from USEZ01000069.1 coordinate 1,009, forward strand.
AAGTTTCGCGGTGAAGGCGATGTGCAGTCCGAGAAACGCCGCCGACGCGATGGTGACGGCCTCGCCGAATCCGAACGAGAGCGTTTCGAACCCGTCCGAAAAAGACACGAAGCCTACGCCTGCGATGCATAGCGCCACGGCGATAAGGTTGTAGCGCGTGGGGCGCATGCGCGATATCGCCCATGCGAAAAACGGGACGAACGCGCAGTAGGTGCTGGTGAGAAACGAGCTTTTGGCGGCGGTGGTGTCGGTGAGCCCTGCGGTGTTGCAGGCGTACGACGCCGCCAAGAACACGCCGAGGAAGATGCCCGCCACGATGCTCTCGCGGTCGATATGCGTGCGCACGAGCTTGAAGCACACGGCAAGCAGAATCAGCCCTGAAAAGAAGAAGCGCACGCCCACGAGCCACAGCGGCGGCAGCGCATCCACGGTGTCTTTGACTACGACGGTGCCGAGCCCCCAGATGGCGGCGGCCAGCACGAGCATGCCCTTGTACGACCACGGCGGCAGCGCGATGCGGCCCGCCGAAAAGCGGCGCTGCGTATTTCCGGGACGTATGTCGCGCAGTTGGGCCATGGCGCTATCGTATCCGACACGCCCGCGTTCGTCTATGGGCCGGCACCCCCCCTGGGCCGGCTGCGCGTATCGTTTGCACAGCGGAGCGGATGCATCGAAGCGAAGAGGCCCGCCAGGAGCGCCCGAAGGAAGCGTCGCAGGCGATGGGCGCTTTCTCGACGCGGGCCTTGCCGGGATGGAAGGCGGCCGGCTGGGGGCGCAGCGCCGTTCGCGCATAAGCGAAGTCTCGGGAATCGCGAGTCGGAGCGAATGTCGGGCGGCTCTTCCGGACAGGCATAAAGAAAGCCCCCGGAGCTCCGGGGGCTTTCGGCGTCAGTCTTCGTTTTTGTCGGCGTCGTCTTGGCCGGCTCCCGACCCTGACCCGTCGGCGTTGCCATTGCCGTTTCCGTCGCCCGATCCGTTATTGCCGCCGTTGCCGCTATCGGACGAGGGGCCGGTGGATACCGTGATGGTTATCGTATCGCCCTTCTTGCCCTGTCCGCTGGAAGGAGACTGTTTGACGACGGTGCCCTTGGGCTGGTCGCTCGAGGTTTCCACGACGTTGTAGCGGAAACCGGCCTCGGCGATTTTCGTCTGGGCGTCGGCCGAGGTCATGCCTACGACGTTGGGGATATCGATCGGCTTGGTGTCGGGGTCTTCGCCCTTCGAGACGGCGATCGTGACCGTTTCGCCCTTGGCGAGTTTGCCTCCGTTGGGGTTCTGGCTCATGACCACGCCTTCGGCGTATTTGTCGCTGTATTCGCCCGTGACGACCTCTACGGCGAAGCCCGCCTTTTCAAGCGTGCTCTTGGCGCTCGCCTTGTCGGAGCCCACCACATTGGGAACCTCGATATCCTCGGGGCCGGTGGAAATCCAGTACTTCACCGTGGTGCCCTTGTCGGCTTTCGAGCCCGCCTCGGGGCTTTGCTTGCTCACGGTGTCTTTGTCGGCGTCGGATGCCTCGTTGCCGGCATATTGGGGCGTGTATCCCGCATCTTCCAGGGATTTCTCGGCCTGCTCGGCGGTCATGCCCTTCAGGTCGGGAATCGAGCCGTTCTCTACGCCCTTCGAGATGACGAGGTTCACCTTCTCGCCCTTCTCAAGCGCGGTGTCGGCGCCCGGGTCTTGCTTGCATACGCGGCCCGCCACGGTGTCGGCGTTGAACTCCTCGGTGATGTCGCCCACCACGTATCCTGCCGCTTCGATCGCCTTGGTGGCGGATTCCTGCGTCTGGCCGATCACATCGGGCACCTTGGCGCCTCCGCCGCCGTTCATAAGCGCCATGGCGATGGCGGCGATGGCGATGATGCCCGCGATCAGCCCGACCACGATGCCGATGGTCTTCTTGTTCGACTTCTTCTTGGCGTCGTCGTCCATGCGAAACGACGTTGCCTGCATGGGGCCCGAGGTGCCGGGGCCCACGGCGGGCATGACGGCGGTGCCGCCTTCGGCTCCCATGGCCATGGTGTTCATGGAGCCCACGCCGCCCATCACGGCGGTCGGCGCCGACGACACGGCTCCGGCGACGCCTGTGACGGGGCGGCCCATGAGGAAGTCGTCGAGCGCGTGCTTCATGTCGCGCACGGTCTGGAAACGGTTGTAGGGGTTTTTCTCCATGGCCTTCATGATGATGGCCTCGAGGTCGGGGCTGATGTCGGGCTTGACCTGGCTCGGCGGCAGCGGCGCCTCGTTGACCTGGCGCATGGCGACGCTGACGGCATCGGGGCCGTCGAAGGGCAGCTGTCCGGTGGCGGCTTCGTAGAGCACGCAGCCGAGTGAATAGATGTCGCTTGCGCCGTCGAGCTCTTTGCCCTGCGCCTGTTCGGGGGAGATGTAATGGGCGGTGCCCAGCACGCTGGACGTTTTCGCCTTCACGCTGTTTTTCGCGCGCGCGATGCCGAAGTCCATCACCTTCACGTTGCCGTCGGGCTGCACCATGATGTTTTGCGGCTTGATGTCGCGGTGCATGATGTCTTGGCCGTGGGCGACCGAAAGCGCCTGGCATACCTGGCTGCCGATTTCTGCCACCTTGCGCTGGTTGATCGCGCCGCGCTGCTGGATGGCGCTTTTCAAATCGGTGCCGCGCACGTATTCCATGACGATGAAGTACGTGCCTTCGTCCTGGCCCCAGTCGTAGACGTTGACGATGTAGGGGCTTTGCAGGTTGGCGGCCGACGCCGCCTCTTGTTTGAAGCGGGCGGTGAATTCGGAGTCGGCGGCGTATTGGGGCAGCATGACCTTCACGGCCACCGAGCGGCCGAGTACCTGGTCTTGCGCTTTGTAGACTTCGGCCATGCCGCCGATGCCGATGCGTTCGGTAATCTTGTACCGTCCGTTGAACACCCTTCCTATCACGATTCTCTCCCTCTATCTCTATATCTGTCTCGTTGCCTCATACGGTTCGCCTCGACTGCGCTTTTTGGCTCGAGCGTCGTTTCCGGAAAGCCGGAATATCGGTGAAACCGTCATCGTACCTTACCTACAGCAGACCTTGCACCTCGAGCGCGGTTTGAATCACGCTTTTCGCACGAGAGCTGGCCTCGCCCGATTCGTCGTCGCCATGGACGCCCTCTTCGATCACCACGGCCACGACGATGCGCGGGTTGTCGGCGGGCGCGAAGCCCACGAACCAGCTGTCGTTGTACTCCTTGTTGGTTTCGGCGGTGCCGGTCTTGCCGGCCACGTCGACGCCCTTGATCGCGGCGTCGCGTCCGGTGCCGTTCTGCACGACGCCGAGCATCATGTCGGTGATGGAGTCGGCGGTCTGCTTGCTCATGACGGTTCCGTAGGCTTTCGGCGAGGCGTTGAAGGAATGCTCGCCTTTCGCGTTGTAGACGCTTTCCACGAAATACGGGGTTTCTAAAACGCCGTCGTTGGCGATGGCCGAAGCCACCATGGCCATCTGCATGACGGTTGCCTGCGGGCCTGCGGGGCTTTCGTGCTGGCCGACGGGCTGGCCGCATGCCGCCCATGCCGTCTCCCACGTGGTCATTTCCTCGGGGTCGGGCATCAGGCTGGTGTAAAGCGGCAGCTCAAGGCCGTCGATGGTTTTGCCGAAGCCGAACTTCTCGGCCGTTTCGACCAAAAGGTCGGCGCCCACCTCGTCGGCTCCGAGCGCGCCGAAGGCGGTGTTGGACGATACCTCGGTCGCGCGTTTGAGCGTGATCGTCCCGTAGCCCACGTCGTTGGCGTTGGTTACCTTCGCATTGCCGATTTCGGCGAAGGCGGGCGCTTCGACCTGGGTGTTCTCGGAAGCGAGGCCGTTTTCGAGCAGTGCCGTGAGCGTGACCAGCTTGAACGTGGAGCCGGGCGCGTACAGCGCGTTGGTGGCGCGATTGATGAGCGCGCCGTTCGACGGGTCGCTTCCGGCGGATACGCTTTCGAGCAGGGTTTCCACATCGGCGTTGGAATACGTCGGCGAGCTGGCGCTTGCGAGCACGGCGCCCGTTTCGGGGTCGAGGGCCACCACGGCGCCCTTGTAGCCTTGCAGCACCTGCTCGGCCGTCTGCTGGATCTTCGAGTTCAGCGTGAGAACCACGTCGTTTCCGGGAGTGTTCACGCCCGCCAGGTAGTTCACCACATCGGACCAGCTGGCGAAGTTCTCCTGGCCTTTGAGCGTGTCGTTCATGGATTGCTCGATGCCCGACAGGCCGTATTGCTGCGAGTAGTAGCCCACCACGTGGCTCGCGAGGCTTCCCTGCGGGTAGGTGCGCGCATAGGTTCCGTCTTCCTGTCGCACGCTTTCCGCCAGCACTACGCCGTCGTAGGTGTTGATCGAGCCGCGTTCGGTGCGCGATTCCTTATACAGCGTGTGGTTGTTGCCCGGATAGCTCTGATATTCGTCGGCCATGAACACCATGATGTAGGTGAGGTTGGCTACGAGCGCCGCGAACAGCAGCGCGAAGGCGAGCATGGTGGACGTGAGGCGACGGCCCAGGGCCACGCGTCCGAGCACGCCCGTATCGCCCGCGCCGCGCGTCGAGCCGTGGGCGCCGATCGCGCGCATGCGCATGGTGCCGTCTTTGATTTCGGAATTGATGCCGGTGCCTTCGTCGCCGCAGCGCAGAAGCAGGCCGATGCCGATGAAGCTGGCAAGAAGCGACGAGCCGCCCTGGCTGATGAAGGGCAGCGTGAGGCCGGTCAGCGGGATGAGGCGCGTGACGCCGCCTACGATGATGAAGGCCTGCAGCACGATGGTCACGGTGACGCCTACGGCCACAAACGAGCTCACGTCGCTTTTCGCACGCGCGGCGGTGGCGAAGCCGCGCACGGCCAGGCACAGGAACAAAAGCAGCACGCCCGCGCCGCCGAGCAGGCCGGTTTCTTCGGCGATGGCGGCGAAGATGAAGTCGGACTCCACGACGGGGATGTTCTGCGCGAGGCCGTTGCCCACGCCCACGCCCGTCAGCCCGCCGTCGGCGAGCGAATAGATGGACTGGCACAGCTGATATCCCGTCCCCATGGCGTCCGAGAACGGGTCGAGCCAGGTGTTCACGCGGATCTGGATATGTCCGAACGCCGCGTAGAGCACCACGCAGCCCAAGGCCGCCAGGCCGAATCCCACGATGAGGAACATCTTCTTGCCGCTTGCCACGTAGAGCATGGTGAGGAAGAGCACAAAGCACACGAGCGCGCTGCCGAGGTCTTTCTCGAACACGGCGATGGAAAACGAGATGCCCCACATGACGAGCAGGGGCACGATCGTGGCGGCGTCGGGCAGGTAGAAGCGGCCCACGCGCACGGTGAACACCGAAAGCATCTCGCGGTTCTGCGCCAGATACGAGGCGAGGAAGATCACGATGCAGACCTTCGCGATTTCGCCCGGCTGGAAGCTGAACCCGCCGATCTTGATCCAGATGCGGCTGCCGAGGACCTCCTGGCCGATGCCGGGGAGCATGGGCATGAGCAGAAGCACGATGCCGAGCACCATGAAGGTGTATTTGTAGCGCGCGAGCTTGTCGAGATTGCGCACGACGGCCAGCACGCCCACCATGAGCGCTATTCCTAGGAAAAGCCACATGACCTGGCGCATTGCCAAATCGGGCGCAAGGCGCGTGACGAAGGCGATGCCGATGCCCGAAAGCGCGAACACCACGGGCATGATAGCGGGATCGGCGTTTTTGGCGAAAATGCGCACGCCGATGTGCGCCACGACGAATGCGCCGAACAGCCCGACGGGAACGGCGAGCGTTTCAAGCGACAGCACGGTGCCCTCTTTGACGAGCACCATGGAGAACAGCAGCAGCACGAACGGGGCCGCCAGGCACAGCAGCAAAAGCTCGGTATTGCGGCGCGTCATGCGGCATCACCCGCCTTGTCGGTCGTATCGGCGCCGCGTGCGTCGGCATCGCCCGAATCCGACGCCTCGCCGTCGCGGGAGGCGCCGTCGGAATCCGCGGCGTCGTCGTTGTCGGCATCTTCGCCGTCGGTCAGTTTCTCGGCGGCGGGGGCGGTGTCTTCCTTGTAGCGGTCGATCTGCTCTTTCCAGGTGTCGACGAGCGCGTCGGCGTCTTCGACGGAATCGACCTTGATGCCGTCGGCGAGGCGTTCGCGCACATTGGCGGGCAGGCCGTCGAGTTCGTCGACGGAAAGGCCCGTATCGTGGTCGAAGCGCGAGAAGCTGAATCCCGCCAGGGTGCCCGGCATGCCGCGATACACCGCGACCGTGCCGTCTTTCTCGGCGAGATACGCCGTGTGGTCGAGGTATGCCGCCGACCCCACGCCTACGCCCGCTATCACGAGCACGAGCGCGATGACGGCCAGAATGGCGCCGATGCGGCCCTTGCGGGTCTGTTTCTTGATGATGGCCTCGGCGTTGGAGGGCACGTCCACCACCACGGCGGTGATGTTGTCGTAGCCGCCCGCGGTGATGGCTTCGTTCACGAGCGCGGCCGCGCAGCGCTGCGGGTCTTTCACGCGTTCGAGGGTGCTTTCGAGCAGCGAATCGTCCACCATGCCCGAAAGGCCGTCGGAGCACAGAAGCAGGCGGTCGCCGGGCGCGACGTTCATCTCGTAGATATCGGGCAGGGTGGACGGATCGCTTCCCAGGGCGCGGGTGATCACGCTGCGCTGCGGATGCACGCGCGCCTCTTCCGCGGTGATCTGGCCGCTTTCAATCAAGTCGGCCATGAGCGAATGGTCGCGCGTGATGCGCTGCAGGGCCCCCTCGTGCAAAAGATAGGCGCGCGAGTCGCCCACCTGGGCAACCACCAGGCGTTTTCCGACAAGCATGGCGGCGGTCATGGTGGTGCCCATGCCCTTGCGCCCGATGCCTTCGGCCGCCGCGCGGATCACGGCGTGGTTCGCCGCCACCACGGCGCGCGCCAGATCGTCGCCGTCGGGCGTCTCGGGCGCGTTTGCCACGAGCGTCTGGATGGCTATCTCGCTTGCGACCTCGCCTGCGGCATGGCCGCCCATGCCGTCTGCCACCGCATACAAAGGCGGCGTGACGGCAAGGCTGTCTTCGTTATGCTCGCGCACCAGACCGACGTCGGTGCGCGAGCCGTATGATGGCATGGCTCCTTTGGCGTGCCGCCCGCGCGTGCCGTTGCGCTTCGCCGCCGACACTATTCGTACCTCACGCGGATGGCCACGTCGCCCACGTTGACCACGTCGTTGCTTTTGAGCACCGTGGGCTCGGCGATGCGGTGGCCGTTGACGGCCGTTCCGTTGGTGGAGCCGAGGTCTTCGACGAAGAGATTGGCCCCCATGAGGCTGAAGCGCGCATGCCGCGCCGAGACGTAGCCTGCGCCGATGACGATGTCGGCCCCGGGCGCGCGGCCCACGATGACCGGCCCGCGCACGGCCATCTTCACGCCGCGCAGCTCCTTCGGGCCGCGCTCGACCGAAAGACCCCAGCTCTTTTCTTTCTTACGCTGGCCTTTGACCAGGCCGATTCCCGTTTTCATGATGGCGAAGAGGAACAGGTAGAGCAGCACCACGAAAACGAGGCGCCCGACAAGCAGGATGACGTCTATCACGCGCGACTCCTATCGCATCGAGAACACGAATTCGGTCATGCCGAGCGAGATGCGGTCGCCGTCGGCAAGGCCGCGTCGGGAGACGGGCATGCCGTTGACGAAGGTTCCGTTGGTGGAGCCCAGGTCGGTGATGACCCAGACGCCCTGGGGCTCGAAGGCAACCTGGGCGTGCTGGCGGCTGACGTTGAGGTCGTTGAGCACGATGTCGTTGCCGGTCTCGCGGCCGATAAGCACGCGGTTGGTGGCGAGGTCGTAGGACCTGTTGGAGTTCGCATCGATCAGGCGCGCACGTACGGCCGCCCCGTTGGCGACGGGGTTGACCTGGGCGGCGCCTGCGGTGAAGGCGACGGTGTGCGGCGCGGCTCCGTATGCGGCAGCGGGCGCGTTCTGTCCTGCGGGCATGGCGCCTGCGGGCGGATAAGGGGCCTGGCCGGCGCGTCCTGCATAGGGCTGCGCCTGGCCGTAGCCGCCATAAGGGTCGGGCATCGGCGCCGCGCCGTAGGGCTGGGCGGGATTGGGGATGGATTGCGCGCCGAATCCTTGGGGCGCGTATCCGGCGGCCTCGGCGGG
>USEZ01000070.1 GCA_900553775.1 uncultured Slackia sp.
GCTCCTTCCCTATGACGCGAAGGCGGCCTCGCGCAGCCGCATATGCAATCGAGCGTACGGAAATCGCGCTCGACCGCCGGCATATGCAGGCGGGACGGCCGATCGTAGGCGGACGCCCCACGACCTCCACGCCCGATCAAGACGTCGCCCTGCAGGGCCTAGACATCGGCCTCCATATAATGGTCGAACTCATCGGTGACCTCTTTGGAAGGCTCTTCGGTCAGAAGCGACACCGCGACGATCGCGATCAAGGCGAAGATGAAGCCCGGCAGCAGTTCGTACACGCCGAAGATCCCCCCGAGCTGCTTGATGAACAGATTCCACACGATGACGGTGACCGCGCCCGTCAGCATGCCGGCAAGCGCACCTTGGCGATTCGTGCGACGCCAATACAGGCTGCACAGCATCAGCGGACCGAAGCTTGCGCCGAATCCCGCCCAGGCGTAGGAAACGACCTGGAAGATCGACGAATCCTGATCGAGCGCTATCACGATGCCGAAAATGAGGATGACCGTCAGCGCGACGCGCGAGACGAACATCATCTGGGCCTCGGTGGCGTTTTTGTTGATCAGCCCCTTATAAAGGTTTTGAGAAATGGCCGAACCCGCGATAAGCAGGTAGCTCGAAGAAGAAGACATCGTGGCTGCGAAGATGCCCGAAACCACAAGGCCGCACATGAACGACGGGAGCATGATCTGCGCGAGCACCACGAAAACCGATTCGGCAGCCGAAGCCGTCAAAAACTGCGCTGGAATGGCGGCGCGGCCGACCAAGCCGATGCATACGGCGCTTGCCAAGGAGACGACCACCCAGACGACCGCGATGATGCGGCTCTTCTTGATTTCGCTGGAATGGCGCACGCTCATGAAGCGGACGAGGACCTGGGGCATGCCGAAATAGCCGAGACCCCAGGAAAGGCAGCTTACGATGGTGATGATGCCGGAGCCGTACACGACCGCTTCCCCGAATACCGGCATGCCGTCTTCGACCACCTGCATGCCCGACCCGTCCATGACAGGCGACGCCTGATGGGTTGCGGACAAGAATCCCGGGATGGACTGCAGGAAAGCGACGGTGTTATCCACGCCGCCCGCCATGGCCACGCTTCCCACGAACACGATCACAAGCGCGCAGATCATGATGGTGCCCTGGATAAGGTCGGTCGTGCAGACCGAAAGATAGCCGCCCACGAACGTGTAGACGAACACGACGAGCGCGCCGAGGATCATCATGGTGGTGTAATCAAGGCCGAACAGCGTTGCGAAAAGCTTTCCGCACGTCACGAAGCAGCTACCGCAATAAATGCAGAAGAAGAGCAGGATGATCAGCGCGGCGACGCTCATCAACACGCGCTTACTATCGTGGAAGCGGTTGCTGAAGAAGTCGGGCAGCGTGATGGCATTGCCCGCCACCTCGGAATACTTGCGCAAGCGTTTGGCAACGAACTTCCAGTTCAAATACGTGCCGATGGCAAGGCCGATGGCCGTCCACATGGCATCGGAGGCGCCCGTGAAATACGCGATGCCGGGAAGGCCCATCAAAAGCCAGCCTGACATATCGGACGCTTCGGCCGACAGCGCGGTCAGCCAGGGGCCGAGGCCGCGGCCGCCCAGGAAGTAGTTCTCCGAGCTTGCGTTCGACTTTTTCAGGTAGAAAAAGCCCACCGCAAGCACGACGACGAAATACAGGGCCATCGCGAGAACAACTTGGATGTCGTCTGCAGACATCGTCCCTCCTCTCATGGTTGGAACAAAAGCATTTGCCGATTATACGGTAAAGTGGGCTTCGGAATAGCGAAGTGCTTTATGACGCTAAAGCGCTTCTACGAACGGCAGGCCGACCACAGGAGGAAACGATGGCATACGCCGACCTCGATCGAGCGCAACTTGAAGAGCTCGCGCGCTCCCTCGAACAAGAATACGCCCGTCATTGCACGAAGGGCCTGAACCTCAACATGGCGCGCGGCAAGCCTTCCGCCGCCCAGCTCGAATTGAGCCTTCCCCTGCTCGATGCGGTTCGCGCCGATGCCGACTTGTTCGCCGAAGACGGAACCGACTGCCGCAATTACGGAACGATGGACGGCATTGCGGAGGCGAAACGCCTCATGGGCGCCGTCATGGACCACGACCCCGCATGCGTCTGCGTGTTCGGCAACTCGAGCCTCAATATCATGTTCGACCTTGTCACCTGCGGCATGATGCACGGGTATCGGGGCGCCGCGCCGTGGAAAGACCTCGATGGCGTGAAATGGCTCTGCCCCGTGCCCGGCTACGATCGGCACTTCGCCATCACCGAATCCTACGGCATCGAGATGATTCCCGTCGCGCTTCGCGAAGACGGCCCCGACATGGACGAGGTCGAACGCCTTGTCGCAAACGACCCGTCGATCAAGGGGATCTGGTGCGTGCCCCAGTATTCCAATCCCAGCGGCATCACCTACGACGACGAGACGGTGCGCAGGCTCGCCTCCATGCCGTGCGCGGCCGAGGATTTCCGCATCTTCTGGGACAATGCCTACTGCGTTCATCATCTCTATGAAAAGCGCGCGGCGCATGTGGCCGACATCGCACGCGCATGCGAAGCGGCCGGCAACCCCGACCGCTATTTCAAGTTCGCCAGCACTTCGAAAGTGACGTTTCCAGGCGCAGGCATCGCCGCGGTGGCGGCGAGTGCGGAAAACATCGCCGAGATAAAGAAGCGCGTCGGCATCCAGACCGTAGGCTATGACAAGCTCAACCAGCTGCGTCACGTGCGATTCCTGCATGACGAACGCGGCGTGGCCGCCCATATGGAAAAGCACGCGGCCATTCTGCGTCCGAAGTTCGAGCTGGTCGAGCGCATGCTCGATGAGGGTCTCGCCGAGGCGGGATGCGCCCGATGGAGCAATCCCGACGGAGGCTATTTCGTCAGCTTCGACGGCATGCCGCACACGGCGAAGCGCACGGTGGAGCTTGCCTCCAAGGCGGGCGTTACGATGACCGGCGCCGGCGCGACCTGGCCCTACAAAAACGATCCCGCCGATTCCAATATCCGCATCGCCCCCACCCTTCCTCCGCTCGAAGAACTCGAGCAGGCGATGGAGGTGTTCGTCTGCTGCGCCAAGCTCGCAAGCGTCGAAGCGCTGCTGAACGCTTAAACGCGAAAAAAACGTCCTACGAAAGGGCCTCGCCACCGCGAGGCCCTTTCTTGCATGCGGCAAAGCGCACGCACGGAATCGACGCGCCGGTGCCGCATGGGCAGCGAAGCGAGATGGCCGAATCGCAGGCAACGCCGGCAATAAACCGGGGGCCGCCTGTCCGATGCGGCATCGTGTAGGAAAGCCGCCTGCGCGCCATGGCGCGCGAACGACCCCACCGTCAGCATGAAAGAGCCCGCCGAAGCGGGCCCTTTCATCGTCGTTCGCGTGTTTTCATTACGCCTCGGCGTAGATTTCCTTCAATTTGAGCAGATGCTCATAGCGCTCGATGGCGGCCTTCTCGTTCTGCTCGAACAGCTCGCCCGCACGCTCGGGGAACTCGCGGGTCAAGCGGCTGTAACGCGCCTCGTTCATCAGGAACTCCTGATAGCCGCCCTTGGGCTCTTTCGAATCCAGCGTGAACTTCTTGCCCGCAGGAGCCGCCGGGTTGAAACGGTAGAGGTTCCAGTAGCCGCAATCGACGGCCTTTTCCATCTCGACCATGCAATTCGCCATGCCGCCCTTGATGGAGTGCATCTCGCACGGCGAGTAGCCGATGATCAGCGACGGTCCGGGATAGGCCTCCGCCTCGGCGATAGCCTTCATGGTTTGCGCGGGCTTGGCCCCCATGGCGACCTGCGCCACATAGACATAGCCGTAGGCGATGGCGATTTCGGCAAGGCTTTTCTTCTTGATGTCTTTGCCGGCCGCGGCAAACTGCGCCACCTGGCCGATATTGGAAGCCTTGGACGCCTGGCCGCCCGTGTTCGAGTACACCTCGGTGTCGAACACGAACACGTTGACGTCTTCGCCCGATGCCAGCACGTGGTCAAGGCCGCCGTATCCGATGTCGTAAGCCCAGCCGTCGCCGCCGAAGATCCAGACGGATTTCTTCGTCAGATAATCTTTGTCGGCCAGGATGGACTTCGCAAGCTCTCCCGCCTCGCCGTCGGCGGCCTTCTCGAGCTCGGCGATATACGCCTCGCCCGCAGCTTTGCTCGCCTGGGCATCGTCGCGCGCCTCGACCCAGGCCGCAGCGGCCTGCTTGAGCTCGGGCGATGCACAAGACTCGATCAGCTGCTCGGTTTCTGCGACGACCTTGTTGCGCACGGCGTTGTGGCCGAGCAGCATGCCAAGGCCGTGCTCGGCGTTATCCTCGAACAGCGAGTTCGCCCACGCGGGGCCGCGGCCTTCCTTGTTCACCGTATACGGAGACGTCGCCGCAGGGCCGCCCCAGATCGACGAGCAGCCGGTGGCGTTCGAGATATACATGCGATCGCCGAACATCTGCGTGACCAGGCGTGCATAGGCGGTCTGGGCGCAGCCGGCGCATGCTCCCGAGAACTCGAGCAGCGGCTGCTTGAACTGGCTGCCCTTCACCGTGGCGTCTTGGATCTCGGGCTTGTCGGAAACTTCCGCGACGCAGTAATCGAACACATCCTGCTGCGCAAGCTCTCCTTCGGCGGCGGCCATGGAAAGCGAATTCGTGGGGCACTGGACCACGCAGACGTTGCAGCCCATGCAGTCGAGCGGAGAGATGGCAAGCGTGTACTGCAGGCCTGCGGCGGCCTTGCCCTTGGCGGGAATGAGCGTGGCGGCCTCGGGGGCGGCGGCGGCCTCTTCCTCGGTCAGCGCGAAGGGGCGAATCGTGGCATGCGGGCACACGAAGGCGCACTGGTTGCACTGGATGCAGGTGGATGCGTCCCACGTAGGAACGGACACGGCGATGCCGCGCTTCTCATACGCCGCGGCGCCCTGTTCGAACTGGCCGTCGACATGATCGACGAAGGCCGAGACGGGCAGGCTGTCGCCGTCCATGCGACCGACCGGCTCCATGATGGTGCTGACCATCTTGACCAGCTCGGGCTTGCCGGCATGAGTCGCCTCTTCCTTCTCGTCGCACGCATCGGCCCATGCGGCAGGAACGTCGATGCGCGAAAACGCCGTGGCGCCGGCATCGATGGCGCGGTGGTTCGTGTCCACCACATCCTGGCCCTTCTTCATATAAGACTTGGTCGCCGCCTCTTTCATGTAGCGGATGGCGTCTTCTTGCGGCAAGATGCCCGCCAACGCGAAGAAGGCCGACTGAAGGATGGTGTTGGTGCGCTTGCCCATGCCGATTTCGATGGCGAGGTCGATAGCGTTGATCGTGTAGAGCTTGATGTCGTTTTTGGCGATGTAGCGTTTCGCCGCGGCGCTCAGGTGATGTTCGAGCTCTTCAGGCGTCCACTGGCAGTTGACCATGAACGTGCCGCCGGGCTTGACGTCGTAGACCATGGGGAAATCCTTGGTGACATACGACGGATTGTGGCACGCGACGAAGTCGGCCTTGTTGACATAGTAGGAGCTGCGGATCGGGGAATCGCCGAAGCGCAGATGGCTGATCGTCACGCCGCCCGTCTTCTTCGAATCGTACTGGAAGTACGCCTGCACGTATTTGTCGGTATGATCGCCGATGATTTTGATCGAGTTCTTGTTCGCGCCGACCGTGCCATCGCCGCCGAGACCCCAGAATTTGCATTCGATAGTGCCGGGGGCCGCCGTATTCGGGCAGTCGGGGTCTTCGGGAAGGGACAAGCCCGTCACGTCGTCGACGATACCGATCGTGAACCCGCGCTTGGGATCGTCTTTCGCAAGCTCGGCATAGACCGCGAACACCGACGAAGGCGGTGTGTCCTTGGAGCCCAGGCCGTAGCGGCCGCCGACCACGGTGATGCCCGAAACGCCTTCGATCGCAAGCGCGTTGACCACATCGAGATACAAAGGCTCGCCCACCGAACCGGGTTCTTTGGTGCGGTCGAGCACGGCGATCTTTTTCACCGTCTTCGGAAGCGCGGCGACGAATTTCTCGGTCACGAACGGACGATACAGGCGAACCTTCACCAGACCGACCTTTTCGCCGCGGGCGTTCATGTAGTCGATGACTTCTTCGGCGACGTCGCAGAACGAACCCATGGCCACGATCACGCGTTCGGCGTCTTCGGCGCCGTAGTAGTTGAACAGCTCGTAATTCGTTCCAAGCTTCGCGTTGACCTGATGCATGTAGTCTTCGACCACCGCGGGAAGCGCGTCATAGTAGCCGTTGCAGGCCTCGCGATGCTGGAAGAAGATGTCGCCGTTCTCATGGCTGCCGCGCATGGCGGGATGTTCGGGATTGAGCGCATGGGCGCGGAATTCGCGGACGGCGTCCATGTCGCACATATCGGCCAGATCGGCATAGTCCCATACGGCGACCTTCTGAACCTCGTGCGAGGTGCGGAAGCCGTCGAAGAAGTTGATGAACGGCACGCGGCCTTTGATGGCGGAAAGGTGCGCGACCGCGGAAAGGTCCATGACCTCCTGCACGTTGCCTTCGGCAAGCATGGCGAAACCGGTCTGGCGACACGCCATGACGTCGGAATGATCGCCGAAGATGTTCAACGCCTGCGTTGCCACCGTGCGCGCGCTGACGTGCAAAACGCCGGGGAGAAGCTCGCCCGCCATCTTATACATGTTGGGAATCATGAGAAGAAGGCCCTGGGAGGCGGTATACGAGGTGGTCAGCGCGCCTGCAGCGAGCGAACCGTGCATCGTACCCGCAGCTCCGCCTTCGGACTGCATCTCGCACACTTTGACCGTCGTGCCGAAAATGTTCTTCTTCCCCTGGGCCGACCACTGGTCGACGAAGTCGGCCATAGGGCTCGAGGGCGTAATGGGATAGATGCCTGCAACCTCGGTGAACGCATAGGAGACATACGCCGCGGCGTTGTTGCCGTCCATCGATTTGAATTCTCTCGTCATACCAACGCTCCTTTGAAACAAAGCCGCTGCCGCCCACCCTGGACTGCGGCCTTCTTCCGTCGTCTGAACGAACATACGGCGCTATGGTAGCGCGAGCGCTTTAGTCCGCGCGAGCGCGAAGGAAAGAGCGCGTAAGGCGTTCGGCAAACGGCGAGAAGGGAAAACGGCGAGAAACGCGGCGTGGCGAACACGAAGCGCTGCGGCTTCGGGCGGCATGGAGGATAAGGCGAGGCCGCCTTTCGGGCGTTTGAGGAAAATCCGAAGCGAAAAAGACGGCCGAGCGCGAAAATCCCATCAGAGCGCAAAGCGTCGTCAGCGGTTCGCGAGCTCCGATTCGAGCACGGGTATCAGTTCGGCGAACGTCTCGTCGACAACCTTCTTTTTCAACTGGCACTCCCAAATGACATGCACGCGCCAGCCGTCTTGCTCAAGCAGGGCGATATTGCGCCTGTCGCGCTCGACATTGCGCTCGAATTTGGGAATCCAGTATTCTCGATTCGTTTTCGGCATCGACGGCTTGCAGACCGGGCAGCGATGCCAAAAGCACCCGTTGATGAAGATGCATACCTTTTTGCCCGGATAGGCGATATCGGGGCGGCCGGGAACGTTCCATTGCAGCCGGTAGCCGCCAAGCCCCGCTTGGCGCAGACGGCGGCGCACCAGCAATTCGGGCTTGGTGTCTTTGCCTTTATTGCCCTTCATGCTCTTGCGCACGGCAGGCGCCACGTCGCGCACGGGCGCAGGCGTCGCATGAAGCACGCATCGCGTCGAGCGGGCGTGCTTTCTCATGTAGGAGAGATGCTCGCGCTTGACCGACACGAGCCACGCGCCTCGCTTGCCCGGCCGTCGAACGCGCATCGCGCCGGGCGTTGCGCCGCGAGCGGCCCGCAAGGCATGGATACGGCAGGAAGCGGCAGGGCCGCATGCCGCACGGACGATGCGGAAAGAAGCGCTCGCGCTACTTCCCACGTCCGCCCCTGATGTACGAGACGATGAACGATATGCCCGCAACCGTGAGGGCGAGACCGAGCCCGGTATAGAAAAAGGCGATGAACCATTCGGGCAGGATGCCGCTCGCACGCAAGGCGATGCCTCCGCCCATCATGATCGCCATGATGATGTAGCCCTTCTTGTCGAAGAAGTGCCAGATGTGCTTTTTATCTTCCTCGAATCCGCGAATGCGCTCCGAATGCTTTTTCACGAGCTTCTGGAACACGAAAAGATGGAACACGAGGAATACGGCAAGCGTGCCGAGCAAGACCCACCATACGAGATGGTCGTGGGTCAAAGCGCCGATGCCGATGTTGCCGATGTTGCCGCCCGCTACGATCCAGACGATGCCGGCGACGAGGAGGAGTTTTTCAGTCGTGATTTTCATGGGGGCGATTATAGCCCTTCGCCCTTGCCTCCCCGTCATCTCCATATGAACTGAACAATGTTCATATTAAGCGACACGCGACACGCGACACGCGACACGCGACACGCGACACGCGACACGCGACACGCGAAGAGCATACCGCTGCATCCCGTCTACAAGCGGGAAGCGCGTTTTTCCTCAAGACGACGACATGCCTCGTCGATTCGTAGGCGTAAAGCGTCGATATCGTCAGAGCCGAACGCATAGCGCACGACCTCGGGCTGCCCGGCCTCGGCGGCGTCGCTTTGCTCGACGCGCACGAAATAGGCTTCGACCGAATCGAACCCGCGCATCAACGCAGCATAGGCGTAGCAGCTCGCCTGAAGCAGATGCTTCGCGTGCAGCTCTTGCTTCGATTCGTCGGGCGATCCTCCCGTTTTGTAATCGACGACCGCCGCACGTCTTGCATCCCGCCCCTCTCCATTCCACGACACGAACAGGTCGATCGAGCCTTCGAGATAACGGATGCGATGCGGATTGTCATCGGAATTCCTGTCGAGTTCGATGAAAAACGGCAGTTCGGCGGTCATGGTGTCGGCGCGCTCGCACATGCGGGCCACATCGCTTGCGAGCCACCGGTCGAGAGAGGCCGCAAGGCGACGCCGCGCGCCTTGCCCTAAGCCGCACCGCTTGGCGACGGCGGCGATCCGTTCGTCGGAAGGACGCTTCAGCAAGCCGCCATGCGATGGGGCAAGACATGCCGCCTGTTGCGCGCACAGGTGGAATG
>USEZ01000071.1 GCA_900553775.1 uncultured Slackia sp.
TTCGAGCACGATGATCGAATAGTCCTTCTCGGAGCGCAGCATATCGCCCGACATGGGAGGAATGACCGCGCCGCTCAGCTCGTAGACCATCTTCTTCAGATCGTCGACGCGGCCCGCCTTCACGTACTGCAGGATTTCCGTCTCGTAGTAGAACAGGTAGACGTTGGGGTTGAACTTGCGCGCATCGTAGGCGTTTACGCGCTCCTGTTCGAGGTCGACGTAGAAACGGCGCACGTAATCGTAGAGCTCCCCCTGCAAAGGATCGCTTATATCGCCCGTCAGGCAGTAATGGATATGGATCATGACGTCGCGCACGTCGCCGAGCGCATACAGAGGCAGTCCGGAAAGGTAGTCGTAGAGAAACGCCCATTCGCTGCGCGGCGTCCCCTGGGACGCGAGCTTGCGTTCGAGCATCTCGCGGTCCACCACGTTGCAGCGAAACGGGCCGAACAGCACGATGCGGTCGGAAAGGCCGTACAGGATGAACAGCTCGTTGAAGCTTCCCGACACGATGCCGAACTTCCCCTCTTCGAGGGAGACCCCTTCGGTGAGCGATTTCAGGTTGTAGTCGAGAATCCTCGCCTGAGACGACTTGAACACCTTCGTCAGGTTGAAATCGCGATCGAACACCTGGATGGGCACGCCTGAAAGCACATGGATGGATTTCAGGATTTTCAGTTTTTCCATTGTGTCACCTCGAAACAAAACTTTTGGCACATATTACGCAATGGATGGGAAAAACGCCTGGTAAGAGTTCATTTTATGCCATAAAGCATGAAATCATACAAAAATACAATGAATTATTCTCGACCTCCGTACATGAAAACGGACGGCCCCTTCGTCGCCATGCGTCGGAAGGGCCGTCCGTCGATGCCGAAACATACCGGCGCCGCATCGGGCGGCCGGCGAAAACGAACGGAAAACGCGCTTTTCCCAAGCGCGTCGGCGAGCCTTACAGCTCCCAGCTCGCCGGGCTCTTGCGCGGTTGGCGCACGTTGATTTCGACGCCTTTGACGCTCACGCGGGAATTGGCGGGAATGGACTCGGTGACGAAGGCTCCGCCCGCGATCACCGTGCCTTCGCCGATCACCGTTTCGCCGCCGAGAACGCTCGCGTTGGAGTAGATGGTCACGTTGTCCTCGATGGTGGGATGACGCTTGACGCCCGCAAGCTGCTGGCCTGCGCGCGTGGAAAGCGCGCCGAGCGTGACGCCCTGGTAGATCTTCACGTGGTCGCCGATCGTCGTGGTTTCGCCGATCACCACGCCGGTGGCGTGGTCGATGAAGAAATACTCGCCGATCGTGGCGCCCGAGTTGATGTCGACGCCCGTGCAGCCGTGGGCGTACTCGGTCATGATGCGCGGAATCAAAGGCACGTTCTGCACGTAAAGCTCATGGGCGACGCGATAGACGAACACGGCGAAAAAGCCCGGGTACGAGAAGATGATCTCTTCCTTGCTTTGCGCGGCGGGATCGCCGTCGAACGCCGCCTGCACGTCTTTGAGCAGCATGCGATGCAGCTCGGGAAGCCTGGAAAGAAACGTCGCGCAGATTTCGTCGGCACGGGCATCCACGGCCGCCGCATCGACGGAATCGGCATCGCGGAACAGCAGCGCCTCGCGCAGCTGCCGGCGCAGCGAGTCCTGCACGCGGATGAGCGTCTCGCCGATGAAGTAGCGCGGGTCGGAGCCCGTCGGCGTCTCGTCGCCGAAATAGCGCGGAAACATCAGATGGCGCAAATCGGCCAGAATGCCGATGATCGCGTCGCGATTGGGGAAATGCCGCTGCGGGTCGGTGAAAAAGATCTCGGGCGACGCGTAATTGCGCACCATATCATCGACGATGGCATCAAGGTTTTCGTTGAACATAAAGCCCTCTTTCGGCCGTTGCCGAAGCATCCGACGCTTCGGCGTTTTGCATGCGTTCATCCTACCGGCACGCCTTCGCGCCGCAAGCGGGAATATCGCAGACGGAACCGCGCCGTCAGACCTCGTCGAGACCGAGGATGCGACGGCTCGTCTGCTCGATGCGGCGGCGCAGAAGGCCTTGGTCCTGCCCTCGTGCGGCCGCAAGATGCGCAAGGGCATCTTCGAGCGCCGCATGCCACGCCCGAAGAGAAAACGGGGCGCCCGCCGCCGGGGGCATATCGGTTTCGAGCAGCAGGCGTTCTAGCGGAATGGCGCGCGCATACGCGCGTCCGCGCTTGGATGCGAGCATACGCGGACCGACCGAGAAGAACAGGCCCGCCTTGACGGCGCGATGCAGCTCGTCGGACGTGCCGTTGAACGAATGGACGACCAGCGCGCGGCCTGCGGCGGCGGCGCCTTCGACGCGGGAGCGCGCATCGACGGCCCCTTCCCGTTCGAGCACGTCGAGCACGTCGCTTATCGCATGCACGGCATGGATCGACACGATCCCGCATGCGGCCGTTTGCGCATGAAGGCGGCCGTCGCCCGGCGCGACGAGGCATGAGCGCACGACGCGCTCGAACGCCTCGAGCTGGCGCATGCGGCTGCCCTCATGCTTCGCCGAGAAATCAAGCCCCACTTCGCCGATGAACGCATGCTGCGGGGCGTGCGCGACGAACGCATCGACCAAAGCGGAAAAATCGGGGCGCGACGCCTGCCACGGATGAAGCCCGAGCCCGACGCGCACGCCGTCGCATCGCCCGAAGGCATGCCGGGCGGCGGTGCAGGCATGCGGATCGACCGTCGCGGAAAACGCCGCGATATCTCCTGCGGCCCGGCATGCGGCCTGCACGCCGTCTTCGGCGAAATCGAGATGGCAGTGCATGTCGTAGAGCATAGGCGTCCTTTCATACGGCGGCGCGGCGATGCGCAAGCGACAAGGCCCCGGGCGAAGCAGGCGGGAAGGCGGCGGCAGACGCACGGCGCGATGCGGCCGACGGGGCCGCTGCACGAAGCGATGCGGCGCCGCTACGATACGCCGGCGGATGCGCCCGATTGCGCACGCAGGGCCGCCGAGGCGGCCGTCGACGCGCTCGAAGACGACCCGGCGCCCACGGCCGCAGAATCGCCCGACGAGCCCTGCCCGCCCGACGGACTCTGGGCGTTCGACGAGCCGTCGCTTGCTCCTGCATCGGTGCCCTGGCTCGAATCGGAGCCCTGCGACTGGGACCCGCTTTCTTGCTGGCCCGAAGCATCGCCTGCGTCCGTGTCGCCCGAATCCGTCCCTTCGGAAGGCTGCGATCCCGTCTGCTCCGACGAATCGCCTTGGCCGCCCTGGCCCTCTTGCGCCGCGGCATCGTCCTGCGTCGAAGGCGCCGATGCATCGGAAGAGCCGTCCTGCCGTCCTTTGTCGCCTGCATCGCCCGACGCCTGGCCGGCGGATGCGCCTTCGTCTTTCGGCGCCGCCGCATCGTGCGCAGAAACGCTCCACGACGGCATCAGGGCGGGATCGGGCTTGGAGCCCACGCCCTGCCCTGCGGTGACGGCCTCGATGATTAGCGCGCTTGCGACGATGCCGACCAAGGCCGAGATCGCGGCCACGACCACGGCGTTGCGCTGCACCCGCGCCTTGCGCTCGCGCGCGGCGCGCGAGCGGGCCAAGGCCGATTCGGCATATGCCTTCGATTCCATGCTGCGAGCGCGATCGGGCGCGTGCGCCGCGATCGCCGCCGTATGGCCGGCGTCGGCCGCATGCAACGTGCTCATCTCGGCACGGACGCCCGCATACGGCAGGGTTTCAGACGCCGAAGCGCCCTGCGGCGCGATGGCGCGCGCATCACCCGCCGAGCCTTGCACGGCGCCTTCCTCCCGAACGTCGTCCGCCGCGGCATCGGCGTCGCCGCGCATTTCGCCCTCGTGCGCATCATGCTGCGCAAACGGGCCGCCATGCCCTCCGCCCGACGAAACGCCGTGCGAGGGCGAGAACAGCCCTCTGTCGGGCGCCATGTCTTTGATCTTTTCCGCCGACGCGGAAAGGAACTTCTTATAGACCTG
Organism: uncultured Slackia sp.; assembly: GCA_900553775.1. Lineage (GTDB taxonomy): Bacteria > Actinomycetota > Coriobacteriia > Coriobacteriales > Eggerthellaceae > Slackia. The sequence goes on from USEZ01000071.1 coordinate 3,962, forward strand.
CGATGCGACCGCCGATACGATCGAGCCCACCGCCACGCCGATGACCGATCCCGCGATGCCGATCCGCGACGCAAGCAGCATCGACGTCACCGCCGCCAAGGCGCCCGCAAGAAGCTGCGCGATAGAGATGTCGTCGAACAGGCTGCGCCAAAACGATGCGGCCGCTTTCTTCGCCGGTTTCGTTTCTTCGGCCACAAGCCCTCCTTTCCCGCATCGGCTTCATGCTGCGACCATACGCGGCGTATATGAAGATGCGAAGAACGCAGGCGGACTTTTACAGAAACATCACCGCGCCTGGAAACGACGGGCCGCCGCCTCGCGCCGGAGGCCCGATGCCGTGCGTGCTCTTAGCGGCCTTCGTCAAGCGCGTGCGCGAGAATCTGCATGCGCTTCTCGACGTCTTCGATCACGCGGCTGCAATCGCGCAGCTCGTCGAACGAGTCGATGCCGCACACCTCGTCGACGGCTTTGTATTTCAGCTCGTGTTCGAGGCTCGCCCAGAAATCCATGGCGATCGTGCGGATCTGCACCTCGACGGATACGAGCTCTTTTTTGTCCATGAAATACACCGGCATGCGCACGATCGCGTGCAGGCTCCGGTATCCGTTGGGCTTAGGGTCGGCGATGTAGTCTTTCACCTCGACGATCTCAAGGTCGTCTTGGCGCTGCAGAAGTTCGAGCAGGCCGTATACGTCGTCGATATACGAGCAGATCACCCGCACGCCCGCCACGTCGGTCAGGTAGCGCTCCATGTTCGCAAGCGTCGGCTCGTGGCCCTGCCGCTGCAGCTTGCCCACAATGCTCGTCGGGCTTTTCACCCGCGATTCGATATGGTGGATGGGATTGCGGTTCTTCTTCAGGCTCAGGTCTTTGTCCAAGACTTCGAATCGGACTTCCATCTGGCGCATGGCCGCCTGGTACTTTTGAAGCGCTTCTCTCAGCAGAAGCATTTCGGCGGCCGCCTTCTCCTTCGCATCCGCGGATTTCTCCGCGGCTTGGGAATGCGCGATGGCCTCGGTGCTCATAGGTCGATCCTCCCTCGTTCTTGCGACGCCGCGCGCCGCCGCATCATCATAAGACGAATACGGCGGCGCCGAAGCCATGCGTTGCCGAATCGGCATCGAGCGTTCAGCTTCGTTTCGCAGGGCCCGCGCCCCGCATCGCGCGCGGGCCGCGCTTCGATCGGGCGTCGCGCCCCGCATGCGATTCCCGTGCGGGCGCGCGGTCGAAGCTATCCGCCGCATGTCCGCCGCGGCCGTTCGAGCCCTTGCCGCCCTTGGAGGCGTCGCGCGCACGCGACGCCGAGGGTTTCGCCTTCGAGCGTTTCGCCTTCGCTTTCCCGGGCCCCCCTCCCGCATGCGCCCCTTTGCGCGGACGCTCCAGGCACCTCTCGCCGAATCCGATCAAATCGTCGCGGCCGGCCTTGCGCAGCGCCTCGATCGCAAGATCGTGGTTCTTCGGGTCGCGGTATTGGATGAGCGCGCGCTGCAGCGCCTTCTCGTGGGCGCTTTTGGGCGTATAGACGGGCTTCATCGTGCGCGGGTCGACCCCGGTGTAATACATGCACGTCGAAATGGTGGACGGCGTGGGGTAGAAATCCTGCACCTGCTCAGGCATATATCCCAGATCGCGGCAGTATTCGGCCAGCTCGACCGCCTCTTTGAGCGTGGAGCCGGGATGCGACGACATCAGATACGGCACGAGGTATTGCTTTTTGCCCAAATCGGCGTTCACGCGCGCATACCGTGCGCGGAAACGCTCGTACACGGCGTTTCCGGGCTTGCCCATCACCGACAGCACGGCGTCGGACACGTGCTCGGGCGCCACTTTGAGCTGGCCGCTCACGTGATATTCGCACAGCTCGCGGATGAACGTGTCGTCGGCATCGGCCAGCGCATAATCGAAACGCACCCCCGACCGCACGAACACCTTCTTCACGTGCGGAAGCGCGCGCAGGCTGCGCAGCACGTCGAGATAATCGCGATGGTCGACCTCGAGCTTTTTGCACGGCTCGGGAAACAGGCAGCTTTTATGCGGGCACGCCCCGTGCGTCAGCTGCTTTTTGCAGGCGGGGGCGCGGAAGTTCGCCGTCGGGCCGCCCACGTCGTGGATGTAGCCTTTGAAATCGGGGTCGTCGGCGAACAGCTTCGCCTCTTCGACCAGCGATTCCTTGCTGCGCGATTGCACGATGCGCCCCTGATGGAACGTCAGCGCGCAAAACGAGCATTCGCCGAAGCAGCCGCGGCTGCTCGCCAGGCTGAATTTCACCTCGGAAATCGCCGGCACCCCGCCCGCCTCTTCGTACATGGGATGGTACGTGCGCGCATACGGCAGGCGATACACCGCATCGAGCTCGGCGCGGGAGAGCGGCTTGGACGGGGGGTTTTGCACGACGTAGACGCCGTGGGGGTATTCCTCCACGAGACGCTTGCCCGTGAACGGGTCGGAATTGCGGTATTGCACGCCGAAGCTTTTCGCATAGGCGAGCTTGTCGGCGCGCATCTGCTCGTACGACGGCAGCGTCACCGCGTCGTAGACGTAATCGAGCGAACGCGTCTTGTACACCGTGCCGTCGATGAACGTGACGTCTTCGATCGAAAGGCCTGCGGCAAGCGCGTCGGCTATCTCGACGATCGAGCGCTCCCCCATGCCGTACGACACGATATCGGCCCCGGAATCGAGCAGGATCGAGCGCTTGAGCTTGTCGGACCAATAGTCGTAGTGGGCCAGGCGACGCAGGCTCGCCTCGATGCCGCCCACGATGATCGGCGCGGTCTTGTACGTGCGGCGGATCAGGTTTCCATAGACCGCCGCCGCATGGTTGGGACGCAGGCCCGCCTTGCCGCCGGGAGAATACGCATCGCTGCGACGCGGCTTTTTCGACGAGGTGTAATGGTTCACCATGGAATCCATATTGCCCGCCGACACGAGAAATCCCAGGCGGGGCTCGCCGAACACCGCGACAGACGCCGGGTCTTTCCAATCGGGCTGCGCGATCACGCCCACGCGATAGCCGTTCGCTTCGAGCACGCGCGTGATGATGGCCGCCCCGAACGACGGGTGGTCGACGTAGGCGTCGCCCGACACATAGACGAAATCGACTTCGTCCCACCCGCGCGCGCGGGCCTCGTCCATGGAAACCGGCAAGAATTCCCCGCTCATTGAGCATCCTTTCTTTTCTCGGGCCCGAAGGCGCGAACCGCCGCAGGCGCGTATCGGACCCGCAGGCCGCCGCGCCCGATACGCAAAGCGCTGCGGCCGCACCGATTTCGACGCTCGATCCGACGCGTGCGCCGCGGCCATGCGAAGGCGCCCTCCGCGTTCGCGGTCAGTCTATCCCGACGATCGATTTGATCACATCGCCCGCTATCATCTGGCCCATGATAGGCGGCATGAACGAAAGCGTGCCGAGCTCCGTGCGTTCGCGCCGTTCGGCGCCGGGGGCCGCCGCGACGGCGACGGGCTGCTCCGAAGAATACAGCACGCGCATGCGCCCGATGCCGCGCTTGCGCGCCTGTTTGCGCACCGCGCGGCACAAAGGGCAGGTCTGCGTCCGGTAGATGTCGGCGAAACGCAACGCCTCGGGATACCGCTTGTTCGCCGCACCCATGCTGCCGACATACGCTATGCCGTGCGCCTCGGCATACGCCGCCAGCGCAAGCTTCGTCGTGACCGTGTCCACCGCATCGACGATGTAATCCACGCGCTCGTCGAGAAACTCCCCGACGCGGTCTTCGGTGACGAAGGCGTCGTGCGCGATCACCTGCGCGGCAGGCGCGATATCGCGCACCATGGCGGCCATCACCTCGGCCTTGCGACGGCCGATCGTGCTGTAGAAGGCAAGCGCCTGACGATTGATGTTGCTTTCCTCCACCTCGTCGCGGTCGATGAGGATCAGCGTTCCCACGCCCGCGCGCGCCAGCGCCTCGGCGCAGCTCGATCCTACGCCGCCGAGCCCGAACACCGCCACGCGAGCGCTGGCGAGACGCTTGACGCCGTCGTGCCCGATCAGGCGCGCCGTGCGCTCGTTGCGCGCATCGTGCGAAGCTTGCGCGCCCGCATTCGTCGGCCCGCAGCGCGGCGCCTTCGTCGAGGGCGGGCGCTGCGGATGCGGCGGGATGCGGCGCGACGGGCGCGAGTCCGTGTTCCATGACGTGTTCCTTTCCGTAGGCGCTGCCAAAGCAAAGCGCATGCATCATAGCGCAGGCGCGCGAAGCGGCCGCTCCGTTTCGCCCCGGGAGGCGAAAGCGCATGAAAAAGCCCGGACGAAGCCGGGCTCGCTATGCCGTATGCCGTCGGCGGCATGCAGGCTATTCGCCGTCCTGCGCGCCTTGTTCCTGGCCGTCCTGACCCTCCTCGGAAGCGCCCTGGTCGGCCTGTTCGGCGTTATCGGCGGGCGCGGAGGCGTCTTCGCCTCCCGCCAGCTGGGCGACCATGGCATCGGCATCGGAAAGATGCTTGATGCCGCTGTCGTAGAGCGCCTGCACTTCCTGGATCTTCTCGGCGAAGGCGGCCGAATCGATGTTCGGCTCAATCTCTTGGACCTGGTTCTGCGATTGGGTCTTGCCGGTGGTCTGGGCCTGGGTTTCAGTCTGGGCCTGGGACTTTTCGGCGGCCTCGTTTTGCAGCGCGGCATAGGCCTCGACGTAGCCCGACAGAGCGGCGGTCAGATCGGCCGCGCCCGCCTTGTATTCCTCATGCACCTGGGCAAGCGGCTCGGGAGCGGAAAGGGCCGCGATCTTCTCGAGCTTTTTCGCCGCATCGGTCGCCGCCAGGCGCATGCCGGCGATATCGCCCGCGGAAACGGCCTCGGTAAACGACGCGAGCGCGTCCGCCGCCTCGGTTCCGATGCTGTTCACGCTCGCCATATATTCGCGATTGAGCTGAGCAGGGGTTTTTTCGGCCTGTTCGCCGCCGCACGATACGAGCGTCGCGCCGAGCAGCGCCGCCGCAAGACCGCATGCGAGCATGCGGGAGATCCGTTTCAAAGAGAGCTTCATCGCAATCCTTCCATAGTGCCGTGCCATCGCACTATACCAAAAAGCAAACGGCGCCCGAAGGCGCCGCCGTCATCTCCATAGGAGGCCGACGGCCTCCCTGCGAACATATCGAAGCCGCGCCGCGGGAAAGCGCGTCC
>USEZ01000072.1 GCA_900553775.1 uncultured Slackia sp.
CGGGTTCTGTCTTTGAAGACGGCCATTTATCTAGGACGCGCGTCGCCGCGCGCCTCAAGCAGGCTACCCGCATGCACGGAGAGGCTCAACCGTATCGCACGCCTATTCGCCCTTGCTTCGGATGGGGTTTACCTAAGCCACGCTGTTACCAACATGCTGGTGCGCTCTTACCGCACCTTCTCAGCTTTTCTCTTAACGCGAACGCGCCAGTGGGAGTTTAAGTTTCTTCAGCACTTTCCGTCGGGTTTCCCCGCCCGGCCGTTAGCCGGCATCCTGCCTCAAGAAGCCCGGACTTTCCTCATGAGGAGCTATCCTCCCGCGACCGTCCGGCTCGCATAGCGTGCGCTATTGTATCATTGGCCGCGCGCTCGCACGGCAAGAAGTTGTGCGCGATGGGCGCCGCTGCGATTTTTCCTCGCGCGTATCGCGTGCATGCAAACGCCGAGCGGATCGACGCCTTCGGAGCGGATGCCGTCGTCTTCGCGGCGCTTGCTCGCGTTGCGGGCTGCTTGAACGAACGGGATTCCGGCGAAAGGAAGCCATGAATACGGGATTTGCATGCGCGTTGGTGGGGGCGGCGTCGTTCGACGCTGCCCATTTCGCGAAAGAGCGCTTCGATGCGGTCCTCGCCGTCGACGGCGGATATGCATCGCTTGCGCGTGCGGGCGTGACGCCCGATTTCGCCCTGGGCGATTTCGACTCGCTCGGATTCGTTCCCGACGACGTGCCGGTCGAGCGGCATCCTACGATGAAAGACGACAGCGATACATCCCTCGCTCTCGGCTGGGCGGCCCACCGCGGGTTTTCCTCGGCGGCCGTATACGGCATCCTCGGCGGCCGTCTCGATCATACCCATGCGGGCATCGCGGCGCTGCTCGGCGCGTCGCGCAGGGGCATGCGCTGCGTCGCGGTGGGCGAGGGTTTCGTCGTCGCCGTCCTTTCGGCGGCGCATTATCGCGCTCTCGAACTGCCCGCTTCGATGAGCGGGACGTTTTCGGTGTATTCGCTTTCCGACCGCTCCTGTGGCGTTTCCGAAACGGGCGCGAAATACGAGATTGCCGACATCGAGCTGTCCAACGACGTGACGCTCGGCCTGTCGAACGAATGCGTGGGCGAGACGCTGCGCATTTCGGTCGCATCGGGGGACCTCGCGGTGTATCTGCCGTCGTGCCCTTTGCGCGGCATGCGATGGGAGCGGTCCTGAGGCGCTCCGCTCCGTCGCTTTTTCGACGCGCCGGCCGATTCGGATGCACGCGTCTTCGCCGCAGTCTATAATCGGGTTTCCGGGGAGCTCGCCGAAGCGGGCTGAGAGGAGGCTGCATCGCCTCGACCCGTAGAACCTGATGTGGACAATGCCAACGAAGGGAGCCCTACCATGACCACGTCTATCGCCACGTCCCTTTCCGCCCGCGTCGACGCCGTGCGCGCCGCGTCGCCTTTGGTGCACTGCATCACCAATTACGTGACCGTCGAAAGCTGCGCGAACGCCGTCCTCGCGATAGGGGCGAGCCCCATCATGAGCGACGAGCCCGAAGATGTGCGCGACATCACGGCCATCTGCGGGTCGCTCGTAATCAATATCGGCACTTTGAACAGGCAGACCATCGCCGGCATGAAAGAGGCGGGCGCCGCCGCGGCCGAGCTCGGCCATCCGATCGTCGTCGATCCGGTGGGCGCGGGCGCTTCGCATCTGCGCACCTCGGTCGCCTGCGAGCTGCTCGATACGCTGCCCGTCGCCTTGGTGCGCGGCAATATGAGCGAAATCAAGGCGCTTGCCGGCAGCGCGGCGACGACTCAAGGCGTCGATGTGAATCCTGCGGATGCCGTCGCCTGCGAAGAAGACATCGCCCCGGCCGCCGCGTTCGCGCGGGATTTCGCCGCCAAGGCGCACTGCGTCGTCGCCATTACCGGTCCGATCGACATCGTCGCCGACGAGCATCGCGCCTTCGCGGTGCGCAACGGGTCGGCCATGCAGGGGCGCATCACCGGTTCGGGATGCATGCTGTCGGCCATGTGCGGCGCCTATGCGGCATGCGCAGGCGAACGCGGTATGCTCGAATCGGCCCTTGCGGCCGTGGTGCATATGGGCGTGGCGGGGCAGACCGCGCAGGCGCGCCTGCAGGATGCGGACGGAACGGGCGCCTTCCATTGCTATCTGATAGACGCCCTTTCGCTGCTCGACGGCGAAGGCGCGGCCGGTGCGGCCGATGTTTCCGAGGTGGCCCGATGAGGCATCCCCGCGCTTATCTTCGCGAACATCGTGCATGCCTGGGGCTGTATGCCGTCACCGACAACGCCTGGCTGCGCGGCCGCACCCTTGAATCGTGCTGCGTGGATGCCGTGCGCGGCGGCGCGACGTTTCTCCAACTGCGCGATAAGACGGCATCGAGTGCGGAAATAGCCGAAGAATACCGGCGCATCGCGGCGGCTTTGCGATGCGCCTTTCCCGATGCGCAGGTGCCCTTCGTCGTAAACGACGACGTCGAGGCGGCCCTTGCAAGCGATGCGGACGGCGTGCATGTGGGGCAAGGCGATATGGCGTGCGCCCAGGCGCGCGCCGCGCTCGGCCCCGATAAGATCGTCGGCGTTTCGGTGCAGACGTGCGCTCAGGCGCGCGCGGCGCAGGAGGCGGGCGCCGACTACCTCGGCGTGGGCGCGTTGATTCCCACGCCGACCAAGCCCGATGCCGCGGTGGTTTCGCGCGACGAGCTCGTGCGCATCTGCGAAGCGGTGTCGATTCCCGTAATCGGCATCGGCGGGCTGAATGTCGATACGATGCCGTGCCTTGAGGCGACGGGCGTCTTCGGCGCGGCGGTCGTTTCCGCCGTGTTCGCCGCGCCCGATATCGAGCGCGCGGCGGCTGCGTTGAAAAAGGAGATAGAGCGTGTCCTATAGCGTTTCTTCCGTCGTAAGCATCGCGGGTTCGGACAGTTCGGGCGGAGCGGGAATACAGGCCGACATCAAGACCATCGAAGCGCTCGGCTCGTTCGCCCAGACGGTCATCACGGCCTTGACGGCCCAGAACACGCTCGGCGTAAACGACGTTTTCGACATTCCCGCCTCTTTCGTGCGGGGGCAGGTCGATGCGGTGTTTTCCGACATACGGCCCGATGCCGTCAAGATAGGCATGGTGTCGTCGGCCGCCATCGCGCATTCCATAGCAGAAGGACTGAAGGCTTGGGGGGCCGATCGCGTGGTGCTCGATCCGGTCATGGTGTCGACGAGCGGGTCGGCGTTGATAAGCGACGATGCGAAGCGCGCATTGGTCGAGGAGCTTTTCCCGCTTGCGAGCGTGATCACCCCGAACATCCCGGAGGCCGAAGAGCTGTGCGGCATCGATATCCGCACGCAGGCGGACATGGAACGCGCCGCGCGTTTGCTCGGAGACATGACGCCGGCAGCGGTGCTGGTCAAAGGCGGTCACGGGGCGTCGAATGCCGATGACGTCCTGTGGTGCGACGGGTCGGTCGAATGGGTGCGCGGACGGCGGATAGAGACGTCGAATGCGCATGGCACGGGGTGCACGCTTTCGAGCGCCATCGCCTGCGGTCTTGCTGCCGGATGCGATGTCCTCGATGCGGTCACGGAGGCGAAGCGCTATATTTCGGGAGCCCTTGCGGCCGATTTCGACTTGGGGGGGGGAGGGTCGGGTCCGCTTGACCATATGTGGGAATACCGACTTTGCGAAGGTGGCGGGCTCGTTCGCCGATGAAATCTTCCGTTCGCAGGAAAGCAGGCGTCCGGGTCTTTTTGCCGACCGGGCGCCTTTTCACGCTTCTTGCCGGTTCGTGCGCGGTTTCGCCGGGAAAAACGCCCGGGTATGACGCTGATGGGCGGCGGGGTGCAAGGCGATTTCATCGTGTATTCGATACGAAACGGATCGGATCGCACGCGGTTTTTCGCACGATCCGATCCGGATTTCTGCCGGATTGCGGAAAGAATGAGCGCCTACCGCGAGGGCTCGCGCGGTTTTTTTGCAGCGGGCGTGCCGGATGCGTCGGAAAAGAAAGAAGCCCTCGTGCGAGGGCTTCTTGCAAATTCGGTGGTAGCCTGGAGGGGATTCGAACCCCCGATCTTCGCCTTGAGAGGGCGATGTCCTAAACCGCTAGACGACCAGGCCATGTTCGCTGCTTGAAAATGGCTGGGGTGGAAGGAGTCGAACCCTCACATACGGCACCAGAAACCGCTGTCCTGCCATTAGACGACACCCCAGTGCGTATCGCATTTCAAGCGTGGATTGAAATACTACCGTGCTTTTCCGTCTTCGTCAACATCTTGGCGCATTTTCTTTCGATATTTTTCCGCAGCGCCGGATGCCGCCGCGTCATCGACCGACGCGAGAAACCTCGGAACCGCGGCGATCAGCTCGTCGCGGCTGTTGGCGATGCGCCCTGCTATCACCGCGGCGAGCATCGAGTCGAGCACAAGGGCTATGGCGGGGCCGGGCGCTATGCCGCATTCGACGAGGTCGCGTCCCGACAGAGCGAGGTCGCGGCGGCTCATGGGCTCTCCGCGTGCGAGAAGCTCGTCGAAAAGCGCCTCCTTGCCGCGGGATTTTCCCGAAGCGGCCTTCTCGCATGCGTCTTCGAGCGCGAAAAGCATGCGCAAGAAGGCGACGTCGCCGTCGTATCTCGCAGCCTGCAAAAGCATGTCTTCGCGCCGCGCCCGACAAGGATCGGCTGCGGCCGCGACGAGCGCGGCCGCGTCTTGCGTCAGCGCACGCGGGGCTTTCAGGCGCTCGAGGCATGAGCGCGCGTCGTCCGCACGCCGTTTCGCGGCCTGCGATTCGCGCTCGCCCGGCGAACCTTCGCCTTCGTCGAAATCGCAGAACAAAGCGGCGAAGCGCACCGTTTTTCCGACGGGCGCGGCGTCGACGATGCGCGCCGTTTTTTCAAACGGACTCTTGTCGCCTGATTCGCCGGGCGCATGCGCGCGATGCGTCGCGCTGAACACGATTCGCTCGATGACGGCGGCGTAGCGCGCAAGAGTGCGGCCTGCGCAAGGGGAGAGCAGAAGCTTCGAGAGTTCGGCGAACAGGCGCTCTTTCGCAACGCGTTCGAGATGCGGCGCACAGGCGAAAACGAAACGCTCGGTCGCGGGGTCGATCGCGAATCCGAGCTGCGCGCTGAAACGCAGCGCCCGCATGATGCGCAAAGGGTCCTCTTCGAAGCGCTTCCGGGCATCGCCGACGGTTCGCACGATGCGCCGCGCTATATCGCCTCTCCCGTCGAAGGGGTCGAGCAGTCCGCGCTCCGGGTGGTAGGCGATGGCGTTCATGCGAAAGTCGCGCCGCGCCAAATCGGATGCGATGTCGTCGACGAATTTCACGGAATCGGGCCGCCGCGCGTCGCTGTAGCCCGATTCGACGCGATAGGTGGTCGTCTCGACGGGAAGGCCGTCCGCCACGACGGCGATGCTTCCGTGCGCGCATCCCGTATCGACGACGCGCCATCCTCGCTCGCGGGCCAGCGCCGCCACGTTCGGCCAGCGGGCCGACGTGGCGATGTCGAAATCATGCGCGGGCCTGCCCAGAAGTGCATCGCGCACGCATCCGCCGACGAACCAGGCGCTTTCTCCCGTCGCCTCGATCGTGCGCAAGACGTCGCATGCGCGTTCGTCGAGGGGTATGCGGAATCCGGCGTTCATGCGTCCCATGGTAGCGCATGGGGGAAATTCCGGGGATATCGCGGTGGAAAAGAGAAGCGTCGCGATCCATGCCGCGCGCTGCTTTCGCCCGCAGACGCCGCGTGCGGCCGTTCGCAAGCGGGAGGGACATGGGCGTGCGGCCGCCGTTCGAGCTTGTCTACAATGGAATCCTCCGGCGATGCTGGAGGATGCACGACGGCGCGAAGGCGCCGGTTCTACCGAGGAGGGGTTGCGATGAGAAACTTTATCGCGAATTCGGCTTGCCGCGGACGAAAGCCCAGGGGGTTGGGGCTTGCTCACCTGTGTCCGAGGCCGCGGCTTTTGAAAAAGATGATGGCCGACCGAGGCGTGGCGCGCTTCATCGTGGCTCCCCGAGGCTTTGGGAAAAGCACGCTCGCCTGCGAATACGCCGAGTCGATCTTCCGCTTCGAGCACGTGTTCTGGATCAACGGGCAAAGCCCCTGCTTCTTGCGCGACCTCGACGACCGCATCGTCGTCTCGTCGCTTTTGGAGGAATCGAGCCATCGCTCGCTCGTCGTATTCGAGGATATCCCGTATCTCGACGACGTCCGTTCCGACGCGCTGTCGGAGGATATCGACGCCCTTCTGGCGAAGGAATGGGAGGTGGTGGTCACGGCGACCCCCGCGATCGACTCGTTTTCCGAGCGTCAGAACGACCGCTGCTGCATCACGGCGTGCGACCTGCTCGTCGACGATTCCGAGCTCGAAGGGTCCGACCCTCTCGGCTGCGGCGGGGCGCCGTGCCATCGCGTGCCCGCCTTCGTCTGGGGCGACGATGCGGGTGCGGAGGTGCTCGAAGGAATGCGCAGCCCTGACATGCCCGCTGAAATCCAGCTGGCGCTGTTCGTCATGGAGGTGCTCGTCGAAGGGTCGCTCGACGAGGTGGCCGCCTTCGCGCACGGATTCCGCAAAGACACGCGCCGCTTCATCGAGCAGCATTATCCGTATGCGGGGGTCGATCTTGTCGAAGAGCGCTTCTCGGTTCACGAGTTTCCCATCTCCCGCATCGCCGCCGTCTTTCGCGGCGCCGTCGATCCCGCCATCTCCCGCGCTTCGTCGCTTGGCCGCGACGCTTTCATATCCCGTTTGGCGAACGTGCTCGCGCGCGACGGGCGCTACGGCCGGGCGTGCGAGCTGATGGCGGCGCTTTGCCCGCGCAGGCGCAGGGCGTGCTGGATAGAATCGGAGCAGGGCCGCTTCTTCTCGGTCGGCGAGATAGAGGCCATGCAGACGCTGTTCGAAAGCCTGGGGGAGCGCCCGAGCGGCTTGACGCCTGCGCTTCTTATCGGCGCGGCGCAGCGTCTTTTCCTGCTCGGAGACGGCGCGCATTGCAAACGCTTCGCGACGCGCGCGTTCGAGCATCCCGCCTGCACGCAGGAGCAGGCATGCGTTGCGGCCTTGATCGCATGCTCTTGCGCCTCGGACGATTTCCCCCTGCGCGCCCAGGCGATCCTTTCCAACGCCGCCGCCCGTTCGATCGGGCATGCCGGCGCGCTTTCTTGCGCGGCCGAAGCGCGGGCGGCCATCGGAAGCGACCCCGCGCGGGCCGTCGCCGTGCTCGAAGGGGCGTCCGACGAGGCATGCGTGCAGCCCGCCTTCATGGCCGAGCTCGCCCATGCGATCCGCTTCGTGCGCGACGGGGAGGCGTCCTCGGGGCCGGCTTCTTTGTCGGGGCGCCTGCATGCGCTCGCCGGCAGAAGCCTTGCATCCTATCGGGCGGGCCGCGACGAGGTCGATATCTTCGAGGCCGTCGTATGCGATGCGTTGGGCGAGGATGCCTGGAAAGATCAAGGCTTGGAGCGTGCCGCCTCCACCGAGGCCTTGCTGGCGGGACTTGCGCGCCAACGCCGCCGCCGTGCGGCTCCTGCGCCTGCCGCGAGCCGCCGTTTTGCCCCCGAGGCCCGCGCATCCGACACGGCGCCCGTCATGGACGTGCGCCTGTTCGGCGGGATATCGATCGGCGGATCGGTGCTCGATTCGTCGCTGCTGCGCAAGCAGAAGGCCAAAACGCTTCTGGCGGTTTTAGTCCTGCATCGGGGAAAGGAGATGGCGCGCCGCGAGATCCTCGACATCATATGGCCCGAATCGTCAGGCGAGCGCGCGATCAACAATTTCTACTCCCTCTGGTCGGCTTTGCGCCGCGCGCTCGACGACGGGCGGGGGAATTGCCCCTATATCGTGCGTCACCAGACGAGCTGCATGGTGGATGCGCGCTATGTGAAAAGCGACGTCGACGAATTCGAGGATCTGTGCCGCACGCTCTTTTTCGGCCGGCCCGACGCGCAGGCCTGGATGGAGATATTCACGCGCCTGCAAGACGATTTCTCCTGCGACCTTCTGCCGTCGGAGACGGACAACGCCTATATCGAGCACGTGCGCAGAAGCTATCGCTGCAGGCTCGTCGACGCCTACACCGCGGCGGCGGAGCGCCTGTGCGATATCGGAGAGCCCCAAACGGCGCTGTGGTTCGCCCATGCGGCGTTCGAGAAATCGGGCCGCCGCGAAGACGTCTATTGCGCCTTGATGCGCGCGCAGATGCTTTCCGACCAGAGAAGCCTTGCCATGGAGACGTTCATGGAGTGCAAGGACTTCATGGTCGAAGAGCTGGGGATGGATCCGTCGGCGCGCATGATGCGGCTGCATCGGGAGCTCATCTCGGGCGCGCGTGATGGTTCTTTGGTCTCGAAGGAGGGCAAGCGGAGCAGGACGGCCGATGTGTTAAAGTAGCGGCCGTATGAAGCAGCGCCTGCAAGGGCGGACAGCGATGCCGGCCGGTTTCCGTCCGGCGAACGAGAGGTATCATGGGATTTCTATCGAAGCTCCTCACTTTCGGCGAAGGCAAGCAGCTCAAAGGCTACCAGGCGCAGGTCGACAAGATCAACGCGCTCGAACCCGAGATGCAAAAGCGCAGCGACGAAGAGCTGCGCGCCTTGACCGCCGAATATAAGAAGCGCGTGGCCGAGGGCGAATCGCTGCAGTCGATTCTTCCCGAGGCGTTCGCCACGGTGCGCGAGGCGAGCGTCCGCACGCTGGGCCTGCGCCATTTCGACGTGCAGCTCATCGGCGCGATGGCCCTCAACGACGGCCAGATCGCCGAGATGCGCACGGGCGAAGGCAAGACGCTCGTGTCCACCCTTGCGGGCTATCTCAATGCGCTTTCGGGCGAAAACGTCCATATCGTCACGGTGAACGACTATCTCG
>USEZ01000073.1 GCA_900553775.1 uncultured Slackia sp.
GGAAGGCTCAGGTTCTACCATTGAACTACACCCGCATTTGCGCGTTTGCTCATGTTACTACTGTTTTATTCGCAATGCAATATAAAACATTTCGCTCAATGCGTTTGACTGCGGCATGCTTGCGTGCGCATCGTCGCTCGATCGAGGGCTCCGTCGGGCCGCCTTCGCGTTTTGCGCGTTATTCCACGGAAGCGAGAATATCGAAAGATACTGTTGCAAGTCTTATACTATGTAGTATATAGTATGTGTCACATAGTATAGTGCGAAAGGGGGGTATCGTATGGACGCGCAAATGAAACGAGGGTTTCTTGAGGCGTGCGTGTTGGCAACGTTGTGCCGTCAGGAGTCGTACGGCTATCAGATCGTCAAAGACGTCCCCGAAATTCTGGGGCTGACGGAATCGACGCTGTATCCGCTTCTCAAGCGCCTTGAAGGCTCGGGGTGCATTGCTGCCAGGTCGGCCGAGCATAACGGCCGACTGAGAAAGTACTATCGCACCACAGGTGAGGGCCGCGCCAAGCTCGGCGAATTCCTTCGAGAGAAAGACGAGGTCGTCCAGGTGTACCGGTACATAGAGGCCGCCTCGGGAAGCCGCGATGGCGATGGCTTTGAAGACGCGGGGCACATCGGAGGGGAGCGGGGAATGGACGGTATCGCGATGAAGGAGGATTCGCATGAACAAGAACGCCTATGTCGATAGCCTGGAAACGTTGCTTGAGTGCCTGCCCAAAGACAAACGCGCCGAGGCGGTTTCGTTCTACGAGGAGGCCATCGACGACCGCATCGAGGACGGCATGTCGGAAGAAGATGCCGTCGCCGCCATGGGCTCGGTCGAAATCGTCGCTGAAACGATATTGGCGGAGTTGCCCGCTGTCCCTCGCGTCGTTGCGAAGACGAAGCGCAAAAGCCCGGTTCTCCTGTGGGTTCTTGCAATACTCGGTTCTCCCGTGTGGATTCCGCTTGCGGCGGCCTTCCTTGTCGTCGCCGTGGCCGTCTACCTGTGCATTTGGATCGTTGCCGCGTGCATATGGCTGCTGGCGGCCCTGCTCGTTCTCGCGTTGCCCCTGGGGATGTTTCTGGCATGGTGCGGCATCGTTGCGGGGTTGCCTGCGTTTGCCGTTGCTCAGGCCGGCGTCGGCATGGCGGTATGCGGAGTCGGCCTGCTCGTGTTCGGCTTGGCATTCTCATCGAGTCGTTGGCTGGCGGCGCTGTCCCAGAAATGGGCGCGCAAGGCGATGTCTCCGTTCAAGCGCTGTGACGGGGCCGCCTTCGGCGATATGGCTGTCGCGTAGGGTTTCTGGAAAGGACTTCTCATGAAAGCGATTTGGAAAACCGTTCGCATCGTGGCATGTTTCTTGATCGGTGCGGGTCTTGTTCTCTCCATTGCGGGGTTCGCCCTCGCGGGATTCGACGGACGTGTCTTTTCGGCCACGATAGACAGGGGAACGGTGACATTGGGCGGAACGGTGGTCGACGATCCGAGCATGCTCCCCATTGTGTCGACGATAGCCGAGATGGGCAGCATCGAGTACGGCGTTTCGGCGGGAGACGAGGGCGCGTCCGTTCCCGAGACGTTGGAGGAATCGGAGCCTTCCGACGACGCCTGATTCGACAGGAAGGGCCGAACGAGAATGGAAAGCGGGGCATCCGGATGGTTTTTCCGGATGCCCCGCTTGTTGTCGGGGGTGCGGCCGCGTTATTTCGCCACGAGCACGGGCTTGGCGCAGATGCTCAGCAGCTTATGTCCGACGCTTCCCAGATATCCTTTGATGCCGCCGATGCCGCGGCTGCCGATGACGACGATATCGTAGCCTTCCTGCTCGGCGAGCTTGGCGATCTCGGTTGCGGCGTCGGTGCCGTTGAGGATGAAGGTTTCCACGTCGTTTTCGATGCCCGCCTCGTCGATGCGCGAAACGGCGCCGGCGAGCAGTTCTTCGGCGTCGCGTTCCATCAGATCGAGCACCGAGGCGAAGCTGACGAGCTGTTCGTCGGTGAGCATCGGGATGGCCACGACGTTGACGATGTCGATTTTCACGGCGTTGTCGGCACGTGCGAGGTCGACGGCAAGGTCGAGAGCCGATGCGGATTCGCTCGATCCGTCGTATGCGACGAGGATTTTGTCCAGAGCCATGATTGTCCTCCTTCACATTCGCCGGCGGCGCGGCGATGCGCCTGCGGCCGCCATGCACGTTCGGTCGAAACCAGTATACGCCTTGCGCCGCAGCGCGTCGTGCATGTGCGGCAATCGGGCCACGCCCGCCAGGGGCCGTACGCGTCGAAAGTCCATCGCGAGCGCGGCGATGTGCTGGAATAGTAGCGCGGCCGCATGGACGAAACGGCGCCCCGACGCGATTCGGCGTGTCGGGGCGCCGTCGGTTTAAGGGCGTCTTTGGAAGATCGACACCACTTCGGTATGGTAGGTTTGCGGGAACATGTCCACAGGCGTGGCGCGCACAAGCCCGTATCCCGCCTTCTCAAGACGCTCGACATCGCGCGCCCACGTGGAGGGGTTGCAGCTGATGTATGCCAAACGCCGCGGATTCGCCTCGGCGATGCTGCCGATGATTTCGGCGGCAAGCCCCGCGCGCGGCGGATCGACCACGAGCGCATCGAGCTCGCCGAGCTCGGGCAGCTCGCGCGCCGCGTCGCCCCCGATGGCCTCGATGTTGTCGAGGCCGGCCTCTTCGCTTATGCGACGCAGGTCGCGCACGCTGCTGCCGTAGCTTTCAACGGCGAACACCACGTCGCACGCGCGCGCCAGCGGAAGCGTGAAGGTGCCCACGCCGCAATACAGGTCGGCCACCACGGCGTCGTCGGACAGTTCGAGCCCCTCGAGCGCCAGTTCGACGAGATGCTCGGCCTGTGCGGTGTTCACCTGGAAAAACGACGGCGCACTTACCTTGAAGCCTTCGCCGCAGACCTCTTCGGTCCAAAAGCCTTTGCCTGCAAGCACCTCGACCCCTTTGAGCTTGCGCGCTTTGCCGCGGTCGTCGGTCATAACGCGCACGACGCTCGTGGCCTTGACGGCCTGGGAAAGCGTTTTGGCCACGGCGGCGCGGGGGAAGGCCCCCGTGTTGGTCCACAGCGCCACTTCGAGCGCTTTGGTGCGCAGCGAATGGCGCACGCCGACGCGATAGATGCCCAGATCGTTGCTGCCGCTGAGGTAGCGCAGGGCGCCGCGCACGGCTTTGGGGGCCTTCTCGATCGCTTTATGGGCGAGCGGGCAGGCGTCCACCGGCAGGATGTCGTTGGTATGCTTGCGGTAGGGCCCGGTGACAAATCCTCCGCGCGCATCGCGCGCGCATCCGAATTCTAGCTTGTTGCGGTATCCCATCTGCCGTTTCGACGGCAGCGTTTCGCCTACAAGCGCGCGGGCCGCATCGTCGGCCATGCCTGCCGTGCGCACGAGCTGCGAAATCACGTTCTCGCGCTTGGCGGCAAGCTGGCGTTCGTAGGAAATGTGTTGCCATCCGCATCCGCCGCATTCGGCCGCATAGGGGCACGCGGGCGTCACGCGATCGGGCGAGGCGAGCGCGATATCGACGGCGCGTCCTTCGAAATACGTTCCCTTATCTGCGGTTATCTCGACGGAGACGACATCTCCGGGGCATCCGCCGTCGACGAAGACGGTTTTTCCCTCGGCGGTATGGCCGATGGCGGCGTCGCCGTAAGAAAGGCGTTCTATGGTTATTTCTTCATGCATGCGTCCTCTTTTCTCACGTCCGCACATTTTAGCGTATAATTCCGAACGCTAATGTGCCCCCTTAGCTCAGGGGATAGAGCGTCTGCCTCCGGAGCAGAAAGCCGTAGGTTCGAATCCTATAGGGGGCACCAGCACCTTGAATTCTGTCGAGGCGTCGCTTCAGGGCGTGCGGCCGAAGGCGCGATCGTCGCGCATGCGGCCGGGCGTTTCGCAAGCGCCGCCATAGCAGCTTTGGGAAATTGCATGCCGCGCATGCGGCCTTGCTGCAGGTCTTTCACGGGTATGCACAGGAAAAGGAGCGCATGGGCATGGCTATGTACACCCCCGAATATCAACCGAATGGAAATGAAGTCGCCGTCATCAAAACCTCCAAGGGCGCGATTCGCGTCCAGCTTGCGGGCATCGATGCGCCCATCCATGTGGGCAACTTCGTCGAGCTTGCGCGCAAGGGCTTCTACGACGATTTGAAGTTCCATCGCTATGTTCCCGGCTTCGTGATCCAGGGCGGCTGCCCCAATACGCGCGACCTCGATTCCGAGCAGGTCAAAGCCGCGGCGGGCAATCCGTGGGCGGGCCTTGGCACGGGCGGCCCGGGCTATACCATCAAAGAAGAGTTCAGCACGAACCCTCATAATTCCCACGAAGACGGCGCGCTAGCCATGGCCCGCTCCCAGAATCCCGATTCCGCGGGTTCTCAGTTCTACCTGTGCCTCGGGCCCCAGCACAACCTCGACTCCGGCTACACCGTGTTCGGCCAGACCGTCGAGGGCAAAGACGTCATCGCCGCGCTGCGCGTCGGCGACGTGATCGAGACCGTCGAAATCGAGAACGCCGACTAACCGACCGACATTTGCCGCATATGCATTTCGCCATGCGCGAATCGAAGGAAGAGACTCATGGATAATCAAAGCATCGCCCAGGCGCGCGCAGCCTATCAAGCGCGTGATTTCCAGACCGCACTCGAACTGTTCAGCCAGTGCCTCACGGACCCTGCCGTTGCGACGGCCCCGGGCGATCTGGGCTACATCTACCACCAGATCGGCAACTGCTTTTTGCAGTTGAAGGATTTCGACCAGGCCATCCACGCCTACACCCAGGCGACGGCCGATACCGCTTATGACGCGTGCGGCGCCGTCAACTGCAATCTGGCGAAGGCCTACGCGTTTCTCCACGATTACGAAAATGCCGTCTCGCATTTCGAAATCGCGGTTTCCGACGCCAAATACGACGCGCCCTACAAGGCGTATCTGGGTCTGGGCAACGCGCTTCTCAAGCTGGGTAAAAACGCCGAGGCGGGCGTGGCGTTTCGCGAGGCCGCACTCGATGTGAACAACCCCGACCGCACCAAGGCGCTGCTCAATCTGGGCGTGTGCTTCATGGCGCTGGGCCGTCCGGCCGACGCGGTGCAGTCTTACGAGAGCGCCCTGCAATTCGACATGGACGCCGCGACGCGCAACAAGATGTATGCCAACCTCGGCCAGGCGTATGTGGCGTGCGGGCAGATGCAGCAGGCCATGAACGCCTTCGAGGAGGCGCTGGCCGACAAGACCTATTTCCTGAGCGATTCCGCGAGCGTCGACTACGGCCGCGCGGCACAGGCGGTGGCAACCGGTACGGCGGCCATGAAGCCCATCGTGGCCGACGAGCCCGAAAACGACATGTCGGGCCTCGATGTGGCGGCCGACGGCGCACCCTTGCGCCAGGATGCGGGCGCCTACGACCAGCCCACCCAGGCTTTCGATGTCTACAACGATCCCCAGTATTATCCGGTCGAAGCATACGGCTATACCGTTCCCGACGATTACGCCTCGGGCGACGAGCGCTTCTTCAACGCGAGCGACGAAGAGCTCGAGCGCTATTCCAAGGGCATCGCGAAGCAGGATCGCAAGCGCCGCAATGTCGGCCTGAAGATTCTCGTGGTGCTTTTCACCCTGCTTTTGATCGCTGCGGCGGGCTGCGTGTTCCTCTACACGCAAGGCTACGGCTATCCCACGCAGGAATCGGTGGCGCGCGGCCTGTTCTCCGACACGGCCAACGCCTCGCAGTATTTCGTCGAAAGCATGGGCGAGGACAATGTCGAAGCGGCCATGCGCGGCGTCGTGCAAGACGACAACGTGACCATCGACGGCGTGGACAAGAGCATGTCGGCCTCTACCGTGTATGTGTCGGCCAAAACCGCCGAGGGCGGCGATGTCGATTACAAGGTCGACATGGTGCGCGACCTTCTCGGCTGGAAGGTCTCGGGCATCGAGATGTCGTTCCCCTCGCAACAGTAATTCCGCGCGCCGCATGTCGCGGCGCGTTTTTTCGTTTCAGGTTTCCCACCGCCGCGAGGCGGATTCGAAGAAAGGAAAGAAAGAATGGCAATCGAGAAAACCTACTCCATGCTCAAGCCTGACGCGGTGCGCAACCGTCACATGGGCGAGATCATCGCCCGCATCGAGCGCTCCGGCCTGACCATCGAGCGCATGGAGCTCGGCATGGTCACTCCCGAGCAGGCTGCCGCCAACTACGCCGAGCACGAGGGCAAGCCCTTCTACAACGGCCTGATCGAGTACATCACGAGCGGCCCCGTGGTCAAGATGGTCGTTTCCGGCGAGGGCGCCGTGAAGAAGATGCGCACGCTCATGGGCGCCACCAACCCCGCAGAAGCGGCCCCTGGCACGATTCGTGGCGACTTCGGCCTCATCATGGACGAAAATGTCATCCATGGTTCCGATTCCGTCGAGTCCGCCGAGCGCGAGATCGGCGTGTTCTTCGGCGCATAGCATCGCGCATAAGCGACGCGACGTCGGTTCCATCGACCGTTTCCCGCAGAGGAGGAGGAGCGCGTGCTCTACCGTGTCATCGATGCCGATGATCTTCCGTCGCTGATTCGAGCCTTTATGGACTCATACGAACTTGTAGCCCCGGTCGCGCACGGCCAGGGCTACATTTTCGATGTGATAGAAGACCCGAACGACGTGGTGCTGGATTATCCCACCACGATGGCATCCCCGAAAAAGTATTTCCTTCCTTCCGAAGAAACCCTTTTCAAGTTCGACGTCGCCGAAAACGACGTGGTTGATTTCGAGCTGGATGTGAAGCCGCGGGTTCTTTTCGGCGTGCATCCGTGCGACTTGAACGCCATCGAGCGTCTTGATGCGGTGTTTCTCGATTCGCGCTATTGCGATCCGTACTATCGCGCCCGCCGCGAGGCCACGCTGATCGTAGGCGTGGGCTGCACGCCTACGGCGAGCTGCTTCTGCCATCGCGTCGACGCCGACGAGGCGCCGCGCGGCTACGATTTGTTCTTGCAGGATCTGGGCGATCGCTACTGGGTTTCCATCTCTTCGGTTGCCGCCGCCGAAATCCTTGAAGAAAGCACCCATCTGCGCGAGGCGACTGACGACGACCGCGCCGCCTTCGGCGCCGCCACGCATCGCCGCACGGCGGCTTTCGACGGCTCCATTCCCCATGTGCAGGATATCGCCATGCTGATGGACACCTACCATTCCGATCCGTTCTGGGCGGAAATCGGCTCGCGGTGCCTGAATTGCACGGCATGCGCCGCGGTATGCCCGACCTGCATGTGCTTCGACATCAAAGACATCCTTTCTCCCGATGCCACGTGCGGCGAGCGCGTGCGCACGTGGGACTGCTGCACGAGCCCGGAATTCGCCCAGGTGGCAGGCGGGCATAACTTCCGCGCCGACGAGCGCGGCCGCGTGCGCCATCGCATGTACCACAAACTCAACGGATTCAAGGCGACCCACGGCAGCATGCTGTGCGTCGGATGCGGGCGTTGCGTGCATGCCTGCAAGACGAACATCAATCCCATCGAAGTGTTCAAATTCTTCGCCGAGAAGACGCGTTCTTCCGCCGTGACGACGAAGGAGGCAAACGATGCCGAATAGCCATGCGCATGCGACGTCGGTGCAGGTGTCTCCGCTTGGAAACGCCGACCATATGAAAACGGGCGCCGAGCTGATGGCTGAAAACCCGTATCGTCCCTGGCCCGCGCGCATCACGTCCATCACCGATCTGACCGCCACCGAAAAGCTCTTCGAATTCCGCCTGATCGACGAGCGCATCCGGTCGGCATTCCATCAGGAACCCGGCCAATTCGTGGAGCTTTCCATCTTCGGCGTGGGCGAAGCCCCTATCTCCATCTCCTCTGCGCCGTCCAAGCAAGGCTTCATCGAGCTGTGCGTGCGCCGCGCGGGACGTTTCACCGAGGTGCTGCACACCATGCAGTGCGGCGATGTTGTGGGCATCCGTGGGCCGTTCGGACGCGGCTTTCCTTTCGAGGAGATGAAAGGCCACGACATTCTGCTCGTGGCGGGCGGCCTGGGCATCGCGCCGCTTAAATCGCTGATCAACTACATCCACGACGAACGCCATGCGTTCGGCAAGGTCACCATCATCTACGGGTCGAAAAATCCGCGCGAAGTGATGTTTCGCCACCAATTCGAAATGTGGAGGCATCGCAACGATTTCGACCTGCATCTGACCGTCGACAACTACGAGGAAGGCTGGGACGGCGAAGTTGGCCTGGTCACCAAGCCTTTCGAGAATCTGGAGGTCGATGCGGGCAACACCTACGGCGTGCTGTGCGGGCCACCGGTGATGTATCGCTTCGTCGTGAAGGAGATGCGCAAGAAGGGCATCCCGTACGACCGCATCTACATGAGCTTCGAGCGGCATATGAAGTGCGGCATGGGCAAATGCGGCCATTGCCAGGTCGGTCATCAGTACGTCTGCATCGACGGGCCGGTATTCAACTATTGGGAAGCGAAGAACATCCAGGGGTCGATGTAGTATGGCATGCGCGAATAACGGAGTCGCGGCGCGTCCGCGCGTGGTCATCGTAGGTTTGGCGAGCTGTTTCGGCTGCCAGTTGCAGATCACCAACGACGAAGCGCACCTGCTCGACGTGCTCGGGCAGATAGATCTCACCTACTGGCAGCTTGCTTCGAGCGAGCCGATGCCGGACGGCTTCGACGTTGCCATCATCGAGGGCGCGGTCACCACCGAAGAATCCGAGGCGCTCGTGCGCGAGCTGCGCGCGAAAGCCAAGGCGGTCATCGCCATAGGGGCGTGCGCCAACACGGC
>USEZ01000074.1 GCA_900553775.1 uncultured Slackia sp.
CCCGCCGTTTCCAGACCATCATGGTCAACGAGCCCAACGAAGAGCAGTCGATGCGCATCCTCGACGGCCTGCGCGACCGCTACGAGGCGCACCATCACGTGCGCTTCTCCGATAACGCGCTGCATGCGGCCGTCACCCTGTCGAACCGCTATATCCAGGACCGCTTTTTGCCCGACAAGGCTATCGACGTGCTCGACGAGGCGGGCGCGCGCATGCGCATCCGCAACCGCGTCCTTCCCGACGAGATCCGCGAAATCGACGACGAGCTGCGTCGCGTGCGCACCGAGAAGGAAGAGGCCGTATCGGGCCAGGATTTCGAGCGCGCCGCATCGTTGCGCGACAAGGAGAAAGAAATCGCCGAGCGTCGCGCCGAGGCCGAGAAGAAATTCGCCGAGCAGACGCAGCGCGAGCTGTCGCAGGTCACCGAGGCCGAAATCGCCGATGTGATCAGCATGTCCACGGGCGTGCCCGTGAGCAACCTCACCGAGGCCGAGACCGAGAAGCTCTTGCGCATGGAAGGCGTGCTGCATGAGCGCATCATCGGCCAGGAAGAGGCCGTCACGGCGCTTTCCAAGGCCATCCGTCGCAGCCGAAGCGGCCTGAAAGATCCGAAGCGTCCTGCGGGCTCGTTCATCTTCCTCGGCCCGTCGGGCGTGGGCAAGACCGAGCTTTCCAAGGCGCTTGCGGAGTTCTTGTTCAATTCCGAAGAGGCGCTGATCACCTTCGACATGTCCGAATACATGGAGAAGCACAGCGTCAGCCGCCTGGTGGGCTCTCCTCCGGGCTATGTGGGGTTCGACGAGGGCGGCCAGCTTACCAAGGCGGTGCGCCAGCGCCCGTATTCGGTGGTGCTGTTCGACGAAATCGAGAAGGCGCATCCGGATGTATTCAACATCCTGCTGCAGATTCTCGAAGAAGGCCGCCTGACCGATGCACAGGGCCGTTCGGTCGACTTCCGCAACACGGTGATCATCATGACATCCAACGTGGGCGCTCGCGAGATCGCCCAAAGCGCTCCGCTCGGATTCACGCCCGATTCCCAGGCGGGCCTGTCGGACAAGGAAATCAAGAGCCGCGTGATGAGCGAGATGAAGAAGCTCTTCCGTCCCGAGTTCTTGAACCGCCTGGATGAGATCATCGTGTTCAAGAGCCTGACGCGCGAGCAGATCGGGCAGATCGTCGAGCTGATGGTGGCCGATTTGCGCGACCGCTTGATCGAGCAGGACATGACCATCAACCTGACGGATGCCGCGCGCGAGCATATCGCCGACGAGGGAACGGACACCTCGATGGGCGCGCGTCCTTTGCGTCGCGCCATCCAGCGTCTGCTCGAAGATCCGATCGCCGAGCAGATCTTGGAAGGCAAGTGGCATGCGGGGTCGGTCATCGACGTCGATTTCGTCGACGGCGAGCTCGTGTTCACGGCGGGCGAGGGCGAGATCCCCGCGCCGCGCAAGCGCGACAGCATCGCACGCGAGGCCGAAAGCCTGCTTCCGCAGTTCGATCTGAGCCATGCGGGCGTCGGCGGATCGGGCCAAGGCGGCGGCGTGAGCGGCGGTGCGGCCGATTAGCGCGCCGGCGTGCACCGAAGGCATGCGGGCCTGAGGGCTTTCGCATGCGGATTTCGGGCGCGCGCCTGCATATCGAAACCGTTCGAGAAGGAGAGGCGGGGCCTCTCCTTCTCGCATTTCCTGCGCTTCGCCGCTCTTCTGCGTTGTCGGAGGGCCTTGGCCGTTGTGGGCTCTATGCGGCGGGCGATGGGCTATGATGAACCTTTATCGGCGCGAGGTGCCGTGTCGGCATTTCGGCGGCGTCGCCGGATCGGTTTTTCACGGAAGGGGAATCATGGGCAATTTCGATGACGGCAAGGCGTATCCCGAAGACCCCGTTTTCGTTCCTTCCGTTTTGGCCGATGTGGCGTCGGCCATGACGCTCGGGGGCGACGCCTCCGAGGCGTCGGCGGCGCGTTATCGCGGCACGGTGGGCAAAAACCCCAAGACGGCCGCCATCATCTTGGCGGGCGGCTCGGGCGAGCGCTTCGGCCACGAAGGCGGCAAGCAGCTCGTCGAAATCGCCGGCCGTCCGATTCTTGCCTGGTCGATCGCGGCGTTCGACGCCGTCGACGATATCGGCCTGATCGTGGTGGTGTGCCCGTCGGAGCGTACCGAGGAATACCGCCGGCGCGCCATCGAGCCGTTTTCGTTCGCCACGCCGCTTGTCGTGGCCCCCTCGGGAAGCTCGCGCCAGGAAAGCGCGTTTTCGGGCTTGGAGTTCGTGCCCGAAGAATACGAGTACGTGATCCTTCACGACGGCGCCCGTCCGCTTGTTTCCCCCGATTTGATCTCGCACACCATCAACACCCTCAAGGGCATGGTCGATGCCGACGGGGCCATCGTGGCCACGCCTGCGGTCGATACTCTCAAGGTGGTCGAGGGCGGCTGCATCGTGGGCACGCCCGACCGCCGCGTGTTCTGGAACGCCCAGACGCCGCAGGTGTTCCGCAGCGGCGTGTATCGCCGCGCCCACGCGTCGGCCCTGCGCGACGGCTTCGTAGGTACCGACGATTCCTCGCTGATCGAGCGGTTGGGCGGAAAAGTCCTGGTGGTCGAAGGCAAGCGCGACAACATCAAGCTTACCGTTCCCGAAGATTACATGATGCTTTCCGCCGCGGTCGATTCCGCGGGCCTTGCGGCCGAAAAACGGCAATAGCCCCGGCTTCCTGCCGCAGCGGCGTCGAAGAAAGGTGTTTTCGTGACGAACGTTTCTCAAATGCGCATCGGCCTGGGCTTCGACGTCCATGCATTCGCGCCCGAACGCAAATTGATTCTCGGCGGCGTGGATATTCCGCATCGCCAAGGGCTTTTGGGGCACTCCGACGCCGACGTGCTCGCCCATGCCGTATCCGACGCTTTGCTCGGTGCGGCGCGCGCGGGCGATATCGGCAAGCTGTTCCCCGATACCGATCCCGCCTACGAGGGCGCCGATTCGCTCGTGCTGCTGGCGAAGGCGGCCGAGCATGTACGTTCGCTCGGATTCGAAATCGTCGACGTGGACAGCGTGATTTCGGCTCAGGCGCCCAAGCTTTCGCCCCATCGCGACGCGATGCGCGAGAATCTGGCGCGGGCGATGGGAATTTCCGTCGATGCGGTGGGCGTGAAGGCCACTACGACCGAACACCTCGGATTCGAAGGGCGCGAAGAGGGCATTTCGGCGCAAGCCGTCGCTTTGCTGCAACGATGTTAGTCTTTCGGGACCAGGCGCATATCCCATGCTCGAACAAGACCGTTTGACCGTGACGCATGCCGTCATGGCGTCTCCAGGAGGAAGTATGATTCGTATCTATAACAGCCAGGCGCGCGAGAAGCGCGAGTTCGTGCCTATCGAAGAGGGCAAGGTGCGCATGTACGTGTGCGGTCCGACGGTGTATGACCAGATCCATATCGGCAACGCCCGCACGTTTCTTTCCTTCGACGTCATTCGCCGCTGGCTGATCGCAAGCGGCTACGAAGTCACGTTCGCGCAGAACCTGACCGACGTCGACGACAAGATCATCAACCGCGCCAACGAGCAGGGCCGCACGTCCGAAGAGGTTGCCAAGGAGTTCTCCGACGCCTTCATCGAGCAGATGCGACGCTTCAACGTGATGGATCCCGATATCCGCCCGCGTGCTACGAAAGAAATCGGCTCCATGATCGCCATGATCAAGAGCCTGATCGAGCAGGGCCATGCCTACGCCGCCGATAACGGCGACGTGTATTTCGCCGTGCGCAGCGACGAGAACTACGGCGAGGTGTCCGGCCGCAGGATCGACGACCTCATGGTGGGAGCGCGCATCGAGGAAAACGAAGACAAGCGCGATCCGCTCGATTTCGCGCTGTGGAAGGCCGCCAAGCCGGGCGAGCCCAGCTGGCCGTCTCCGTGGGGCGAAGGCCGTCCCGGCTGGCACACCGAATGCGCGGCCATGGTGCATCGTTATCTGGGCACGCCGATCGACATTCACGGCGGCGGCGGCGATTTGGCGTTTCCGCATCATGAGAACGAGTGCGCGCAGGCCACGTGCTGCTGGCATGTGCCGTTCGTCAACACCTGGATGCATACGGGCATGCTGCGCGTCGACGGCGAGAAGATGAGCAAGTCGCTCGGCAACTTCTATACGCTCAAAGAAGTGCTCGACGAGCATTCTGCGCCGGCGCTGCGCCTGCTTATGCTGCAGACGCACTATCGCTCGCCGCTCGATTTCTCCTACGAGCGCCTTGAGGGCGCCGAGAACTCCTTGGCGCGCATCGCCACGGCGGTGGAAAACCTGCGATGGGCCGCGAATCACGTCGAAGACGGCGCCGCCGTCGACGCCGATGCCGCGCAGAAGCTCATTGCCGCGACCGAGGCCGCATCGGCCGAGTTCGAGGCCCAGATGAACGACGACTTCAACACGGCGGGCGCTCTGGCCGCCTACTTCAACCTGGTCACCGAGGCGAACACCTACCTCGAGCAGGCGGCAGGCGCCGTAAGCGAAGAGGCCGTCACGGCGTGCGCCGCCTCTATCCTGGACGCTTTCGCCATCCTGGGCATCGAGATTCCCGTGCGCGAAGCGCTCAATCTGCCCGACCTGGTCGCTTTCGCAGGCGACGACGTGGCTGACGCCGCCGAGGCGCTGCTGGCCGCCCGCGCCGAAGCACGCGCTGCGAAAGACTGGGCCCGCGCCGATGCCATCCGCGACCGCCTGAAGGAACTCGGCTTGGTGGTGGAAGACACCAATGCCGGCGCCCGCATCAAGCGTGCGTAACGCTTCCTTCCGATAAGGCGGGTTGTTCGCCACCCGGTTCGCGCCATGGGTTTCTTGAAAGGGTTCGCCTCGCGCGGACCCTTTCTTCATGGAGGCATGCGATAATCACCATTCACGGACATGCGCCGACAGCGGCGCCGAAAAAAGCATGCGGACGGCGCGCAGGTCGCGCAACCGCTGGAAACGATAGGAATACCATGCCAGACTATATCGAAGGCAAGCGAGCGGTCATCGAGGCGCTGCGCGCGCAGATGCCGATCAAATGCGTTCTGATGGCCGATAACCTGCAGCAAGACGGCCAGGTCAAAGACATCCTGCGCAAGGCGCGTCAGTTCGACGTGCCGGTGAAGACCGTCACGCGCCGCAAGCTCGACGAGCTGAGCGAACGCGGAAGCCATCAGGGCGTGATGGCCGAAGCGCGCCCGTATCGCTATGCGAGCTTCAAAGACATTCTTCGCAATGCCCAGGAGCACGCCGAAGCCAACGAAGGCAACGCGCTCGTCGTGGTGCTCGACCATATCACCGACGCCGGAAACCTGGGAGCGATCGCGCGTTCGGTCGAGATCATCGGCGCATCGGGGCTCATCATCCCCAACAAGCGCAGCGCGCATGTGACGGCGGCCACCTATAAAAGCTCCGCAGGCGCCATCAACCATATTCCCTGCGCGCAGGTTCCCAATCTTGCGGCTACGCTCGACAAGCTGAAAGAAGAGGGCTTCTGGGTGGCGGGTGCCAGCGAACAGGCGCACTATACGGTATGGGAAGCGCCGCTGCATGGCAAGATCGTGCTCGTCATGGGCAACGAAGGCGACGGCCTTTCGCGCCTCACGCAGGAAAGCTGCGACTTTCTCACCAAGCTTCCCCAGGCCGGCAAGGTGGGATCGCTCAATGTCGCCCAGGCGGCGACGGCCATCATGTACGAGTGGATGCGCCAGTGCCATGTGAAAGCACAGTCGTAATAGATACCAGGTATTTAAAAGAAACCAGGTATATGAATTATGGCTAGGCAAAGAAAAAAACTCCTTATCGTCGACGGGTACAACGTGCTGCGCAGCGGATCGCGCTATCGTCACCTGCGCGACGGGGTGCCCAATCCCGATTACGCCGACGACGCCTTCAACCGCGCGCGCGAAGCGCTCATCAACGACGTGGTTGCGTATGCGGGACGCGATTTCGAGGCCGTCATCGTGTTCGACGGCGCGCGCAACGAGTTTTCCGACGGTTCGTGCGAGCGTATCGCGGGCGTGCGGATCATGTTTTCGCGAGCGGGCGATTCGGCCGACAAGGTGATCGAGAAGCTCAGCCGCGATGCCCGCGAGCGCGGCATCGAAACCATGGTGGTGACAAGCGATGCCACCATTCAAAACACCGTGTTCGGCTTCGGCGTCGACCGCATGAGCGCCAATGGCTTCAGCCATGCCGTCGAGGTGAACCATCACGAATACGACCTGGACGAACGTCCTCGCGTAGCCGTGAAGAATACGGTGAGCGAACGGCTCGATCCGTCGGTGCGCGCGAAGCTCGCGGCCTTGCGCGATTCGCTTTAGGGCGCCATCGCGCTGCATTGTGGGGCGCATGCCCATCGGATAGAATCGTGCGGCATGGACACGGAAGGAGACGCCGAGCAGTGAAGATCCACATCATCGCCGTCGGTAAATTGAAAGAGAAGTTTTGGGCCGAGGCATGCGCCGAGTATATGAAGCGCCTGAAGGCATACGCCAAGGTGTCGATCGAAGAGATTCCCGATCGCGATCCCGCCAAGTGCGGCGGAGAAGAGGGCGCGCGCAAAACCGAGGGCAAAGGGATCCTCGAGGCGCTGCCCGAGCATTCCCACGTGATCCTGCTCGATGTGGGCGGCAAACAGCTTTCAAGCGAAGGCATCGCGGCCCGCATGGATGCGCTTATGCTCTCGGGCGTGAGCGATATCACGTTCGTGGTGGGCGGATCGGGCGGCGTGAGCCGCAGCGTGCATGACTTCGCAGACGAATGCCTTTCGTTCGGCAAAATCACGCTGCCGCACAATCTGGCGCGCGTGGTATTGCTCGAGCAGATCTATCGCGCGTTCAAGATCAGCCGCGGAGAGCCGTATCACAAATAAGGCACGCGGCCGCCGCGCAAATACGGGCATTTCCATCGGGCGTCGGTTTCGGCGCCCGATTCGCATAGAAGGGCCGCCGTCCTACGATGCGCAGGGGACATTCTCCGCTTTTTCGGTGCATGACGGCGCCCTTCCCGGGCTTTTTCGTATGATGGCCGCGTTATTCGATACGTAATTTCCGGCGGCGCACGGCGTTCGCCGCATTCATGACAAGGAGGCCGCATGGCCCGCAAATCCGCGCAGCCGCATATGTCCGGCGACGATCGCCGGTTCATTTATCGCGCGCTGAAGAAGAAGTTCGATTTCGACGAGGAATACCCTTTGGCAAGCCTGGGGTGGTGCTTCGTACGCGAAGGCATCGACCGCGAAGACTACGGGTTTTTGAAGCTGAAGCCGATGCTTGAAGAGATGTCCGATTTCGTGAGCATGTCGACGAAGGAAATCGGCGGCGTGTCGCAGTCGATGTTCTCGCTGCATGAATTCGATCCGTACGAATCCGACGCTTCGGACATCTCCGACGACGATGCCGACGAGGGCCGTAAGACCGCTTCGAAGGATGCCGCATCTTTTGAGGATGAAAGGAAAGAAGGTTTCCAAGAGAATGCAGATATTCAAAAGGATTCTGATTCTCAAAAGAAAGAAGACGATAAAAAGAAACAAGGTATAAAAAGTAAGCAAGAAGAAAAAGAAAGTACTAAAGATAAAAAAGTATTAAACAGTAAAAAAGATACTAAAGCTGATAACGAGGTAAAACGCATATCGAAAGACGCGGGAATCGAGGGAAGCGAAAAAAACGGCTCCGTATCTTCCCGCGATAGCTCGTCTTCGGCCGATGCAGGTTCCGAACGCAACGACGGAACCGATCGTTCGAAGGGCGATGCCGCCCGCAAACGCGTTTCCGAGAAAAAAGACGATGCCGCCGAGAAGCCCGCTTCCGCCGAGAAGGGAGAGGCCGGCCGCGCATCGGCGGCAAAGACGGCGCAGGAGGGGGGCGAGCCTGCCGCGAAAACGGACGATGCCGCCAAAGAGCCTCGGCGGGGCGATTCCGACGCGGCTTCGGCGAACGGCAAGCCTGCGAAAGCCTCCGTGCGTCGATCGGCGAAAACGGGGTCGTCGACTGCGGCGAAGGCGGCCGTGCCGGAGCGCGAGGCCGCCGAGAAGCCGAACGAGGGCGAGCCGGGCGATCGGGCAAGAAAGAAGGCCGATGCCGATGTTTCGTCGCGTCGCAAACCGAAACAGCCTTCTTCCGCGAAAGAGCAGCCGCCTGCCCGTCCCGAGCGCAGGATGCGCCGTCGCGTGATTCCCGGCAAGGCGCTCGAGCGCTTCGGATATCTGGGCACGTGGCAGGAATTTCTCGAAACGTTGGCGGGCCTTGCGCTCGACGAGCCGTGGGACTTCAACGATGCGGGGCTCGACGTGCGCACGCGCCGCTTCGACATCCTGCACAACTACATCCGCTACACGTTCTACCGTCTGACGCTCGAAGACAAGGTGGGATTTTCGGCCGACGAGGATTTCGCCGCATGGAACACCGGTCTTGTGGACAGGCATTACGAAGACATCTATGCCTGCTTCGAGCCGTCCGATCCTGCCAACCCCGACGAAGCGCGCTATTCCTGGACGTTTTCGGGCTTTTGCACCGCGGGAACGGGCAGGCTGGGCAAGCGCCTGGTGCGCGAACTCAATCCGCTGCCGCAGCCCGCGAGCTATCTCGAGCGCAAAGAGGACCTTCTGTTCGACCTCGACCGCGAGGTGGTGTGCGACGTGCATCATATCGTCGTCGACAACGTGCATCGGCTGCCGGTGAACTTTTTG
>USEZ01000075.1 GCA_900553775.1 uncultured Slackia sp.
GGGGGCGTCCCCCGCGCCCCTCCGCGCGAGGGCGCCGCGGGGGCCCCGTGTCGCGGCGCGGGGACAGCTCGGCCCTCTTCTCTCTTTATATGCGCCCCCCCTTCCGCATGCATCGGACCTCTATAAGAGATGGACGCAGGGCGATGGAAAAACGTGGAGGGAGGCGCGCGATGGCGGGGCGGGTCATCGGCATCCGAGAAGACGAAGGCGTGCGAGAACGAAAAACCCCGCCGCTCGAAACGCGCGACGGGGCCTGAATGCATGGCGGAGGAAGTAGGATTTGAACCCACGAGAGCTTGCGCCCTGCTTGTTTTCAAGACAAGTGCCTTCAACCACTCGGCCATTCCTCCAAAACGTTTTGCAGGATACCACATCATCATCCGGAGCGCAGAAAACGCAAGCGCCGCAAAACGCCATAAGCCCAGCCCTGGATTTGTCCGACTTTCTTATATATATGAAGGGCCTCGGGAATATGTGCCCGAGGCCCCGCCAAGACGGGCATGAAGCGTCCGCGGAATGCGCATCGCCAAAGGGAGAGGAAGGCGATGCCGGATAAACGAAGATGAAGGATACGAAATGCGAACGCCTACTTGCCCGCGGCGGCGTTTTCGCCGGCGATTTTGCCGTACACCATGCACATGCCCGCACTCAAGCCCTTCAACGAAATGGGATATTGCACGGCGAAACGGCCGCCCTGGATAGCGCCGCACGCATACAGGCCCTTGATGACTTCCCGATTCGTGTCATACACGTGGCATTCTGCATCGGACTCGAAGCCCCCAGGTTGCCGAGCGTCAGAGCGCAGCCGCATTCGGCGGCGTAGAACGGCCCGTTTTCCAAAGCGAACAAGCGCTGGGAACTCTTGAAGAAATCGGTGTCCTCCCCTGCCTTGGCCAGTTCGTTATAACGATCGATAGACGCTTTCGCCGTCTCGACGTCTATGCCTTCAATCTGCGCAAGCAGCTCATCGATAGTGTCGGCCTTCAGGCAGCGGCCTTCTTCGACGGCCGTCTCGATGTCGGCATCGGTGCGCACATTGATACGCAGGGCCGCGGCGGTGTGCTCGGCGCGCAATCAGACGGCCGAGCCCGGTCGACGAGCCCTGGAAACCCCTGGATGTGCTTTTGCGTTCGCACATCCCAAACCAACGAATGCGCAGGCCAAAGCAAGACCGGCCGGATCGCATGGTCCGGCCCGCACGGCGCCGCAAAGCTTTGTGCCGGTCGGCACGCGACGATGCCGCAGCCCCGCCGCACCGCAAAGGCGCCGGAGACGCCCGGCCCCATGACGCACGAAGGCGGCCACGCAGGGCCGCCTTCGGTTTTCTCGGCGAACTTCTTGCCTGCGACTATCGCCGACAAGGCCGCGAAAGCACGCTACAGCGTGCGCAGGGCATCGACCAGAGCGGTTTTGCCCTCGGTCTTGGCGTCTTTCATCTTGATGACCTTCGCGGGAACGCCTGCGACCACGGCGCCCGCAGGAACGTCGCTCACCACCACGGCGCCTGCGGCGACCACGGCGCCCTCGCCCACGCGAACGCCCTCGAGCACGACGGCGTTCGCGCCCATCATGACGTTGTCCTCCACCACGACAGGCGTTGCGCTGGCGGGCTCCACCACGCCGGCGAGCACGGTGCCTGCTCCGATATGGCAATGCTTGCCAACGATGGCGCGGCCTCCCAGCACGCAACCCATGTCGATCATGGTGCCCTCGCCGATCACCGCTCCGATGTTGATGACCGCGCCCATCATGATGACCGCGTTATCGCCGATTTCCACCTGGTCGCGGATGATGGCGCCCGGCTCGATGCGCGCGTTGACGCCCTTCTTGTCGAGCAGCGGAACGGCGGAATTGCGGCGGTCGTTTTCGACCTCGTAATAGTCGATACGCTCGGCATTCTCCTCGAGAACAGGCGCCAGGTCGCCCCAATCGCCGAACACGACCTTGCCCTTGCGGCCGCCGAACACCTTCACTTCGCCCTTGGCGGCGTGAGCGGCGTAATCGATCTTCTGGCCAGGCTTCTCGCGCACATACAGCTTGACCGGCGTTTTTTTCTCGGCGGTGGCGATGAAGTTGATGATCTCTTCTGCATTCATGTGATTCTCCTTCGAAGGAAACGCGGCCCTGCGCGAGACATCGCCGCAGCAGGGCCGGACGCGTAAAGCGAACTATACCGAAAACATCAGCTCGTCGAATGTGTAGAGCCCCGCATCGCGGACGACGATCTTTTTGGCGGCGGCAACCGCGCCCGTTGCGAAAATACGGCGGCTCGCGGCGCGATGGGTCAGCTCGACTTCTTCGTCGGCGCCGAAGAAATGCACCGTGTGCGTTCCCGCAACCGTGCCGCCGCGCAAGGCATGCACGCCGATTTCGCGCTCGCCGCGCTTGCCGCACATGCCTTCGCGCCCATATACCGGCTCGCAGGCGCCGTCGGGATCGACCGCCTCGAGCAGCAGCTTCGCCGTTCCGCTGGGGGCGTCCGCCTTCTGGTTGTGATGCGTCTCGGTGATTTCGATATCGAAATCGGCCAGGACTTCGGCGGCCTGGGCAGCCAGGCGGCGCAGCACCGCAACGCCGAGAGAGTAATTCGCGCTATGGATCGCCGGCACCTTTTCGGCGAGCGCCCTTATGCGGGAAGTCTCGATCGCTGAATAGCCCGTGACGCCGCTCACGAGAGCCGCCCCCGTACGGGCGATATACGCCTCCACAAGCGGCAGCATGTCTTTATGGGAAAAGTCGATCGCCACATCGGCGGCGGGCGCCTGGTCGCGCAGCGTCTCTTTCGTGTCGATGCCCACGATGCCCGCCAACGTCAGGCCCTCGTCGGCTTCCACGAGCTCGCGGATGATCGTTCCCATGCGGCCGTCGCCGATGATGAACACGCTGATGGAATCGTTGGTTTCGTTAGCCAATCAGACCGACCCCCTTCAAGGCCTCCTCCACGCGGGCACGGCCCGCTTCGCTCAACTCGCACAGCGGCTGGCGGTATTCCGCCTTGCCGAAGCCCATCATTTCAAGGGCGCCCTTCACGGGAATGGGGTTGACCTCGCAGAACAGCGCGTCGATCAAGTCCATGCAGCGCAGCTGCTGCCCTAATGCCTCATCGCGGCGCCCGTCCAGGTAATCCTGAACCATGCGATGAACCTCGCGCGGCATGACGTTCGCCCACACCGAGATGACGCCGCTTGCGCCGAGCGCCATCATGGGAAGCACGATGTCGTCGTTGCCCGAGAACATGAGGAAGTCGTCGCTCACGTAGCGGGCGATGCGCGCGGCGTACGACATATTGCCCGAAGCCTCCTTGATGCCGAGCGCATGGGGATGCTTGGCGAGGCGCGCCACGTTGCGCTCGGAGATGGAGCAACCCGTGCGACCGGGAACGTTGTACAGGATGCACGGGATATCCACCGCATCGAGCACCGTGGTGAAGTGGCGATAGATGCCCTCTTCGTTGCTCTTGTTGTAATACGGCGTGATCAGCAGCAGGCCGTCGACCCCCAAGCGTTGATAGCTCAGGCTTTTCTCCAGCATGGTCTGCGTGGAGTTCGACCCGCTGCCCGCGATCACGGGAATGCGGCCCGCGACGCGCTTCACGGTGAATTCGCACACCGCATCGTCTTCTTCGTGAGACATCGTGGACGATTCGCCCGTGGTACCCAGAACAAGCAGGGCGTCCGTCTCGTTTTCAAGATGGAAATCGATCAGGCGGGCCAATGCGTCGAAGTCGACGCTTCCGTCTTCGGCGAAGGGCGTCACGAGCGCCACGATGGAGCCTTTGAGATTCTTCAAATCGGCCATATCCGTTCCTTTCGACTGATAGGTGCCGCGAACAACACGACGGCGGGACGCATTGCCGCGGGCGAAGGGCGCTCCTCCGCCCGGCAGGCAGCCGTCCGGCGCCTACGGCTTCCCGAAGGGCGTGTTTCACGTGAAACACGCCGTGCGATTGCGCTATCGGCCGCGCTGCGCCAGGCCTGCATACTGCTCGAAGCAGTCGAGCGTGGCGAAGTAATCGGCCGGGGTTTCGGCGCGGCGGATGAGCCGGGCGCTTCCGTCTTCGCGCAGCAGCACCTCGGCGCTGCGCAGCTTGCCGTTGTAGTTGTAGCCCATGGAATGCCCATGCGCGCCCGTATCGTGGATGACCAGAAGATCGCCCACCTCCACTTCGGGCAACGGACGGTCGATGGCGAACTTGTCGCTGTTCTCGCACAGGCCGCCCACCACGTCGTACACGCGATTGCACGGCGCATCCTCTTTGCCCGCCACCGTGATGTGGTGGTAGGCGCCGTAGATGGCAGGGCGCATGAGGTTGACCGCGCATGCGTCCACGCCCACGTAGTCTTTGTGGATGTGCTTCTCATGAATGGCGCGCGTGACCAGGCACCCGTAAGGGCCCAGCATGAAGCGGCCGAGCTCGGTGTACAGCGCGACATCCCCCATGCCGGCGGGAACGAGCACTTCCTCGTACACGCGGCGCACGCCTTCGCCGATGACGGCGATATCGTTGGGCTCTTGATCGGGACGGTACGGAATGCCGATGCCGCCCGAAAGGTTGATGAACTCGATATGCGCGCCCGTTTCGCGCTGCAGGTCGACGGCCAGGTTGAACAGCACCTTGGCGAGTTCGGGATAGTAATCGTTCGTCACGGTGTTGCTGCACAAAAACGCATGGATGCCGAAATGCTTGGCCCCCTTCGCCTTCAGGATGCGAAACGCCTCGTACAGCTGCTCGGTGGTCATGCCGTATTTGGCATCGCCCGGATTGTCCATGATGCCGTTGCTGATTTCGAACAAGCCGCCCGGGTTATAGCGGCAGCTGATGGTTTCGGGAATATGGCCGATCGTCTGCTCGAGAAAATCGATATGCGTGATGTCGTCGAGGTTGATGATGGCGCCCAGATCGTCGGCAAGCACGTAATCGGCCGCGGGCGTTTCGTTCGAGGAGAACATGATGTCGTGGCCGCGTACGCCGCAAGCGTCGGAAAGCATGAGCTCGGTATACGACGAGCAATCGCAGCCGCAGCCGTATTCCTGCAAGATTTTGATAAGGAACGGATTCGGGGTTGCCTTCACCGCGAAGTATTCCCTATAGCCCTTGTTCCATGCGAACGCATCGCGCAAGGCTTCCATGTTCCGCCTGATGCCCGCCTCGTCGTAAAGATGGAACGGCGTGGGGAACTGCTCGGCGATGGCCTCGAGCTGCTCTTTGGTGGCAAACGGCCTTTTCTCCATGAAGGCGCACCTTTCTTGTTCTGCGACTCGCGCCGTTTCGGCGCATCGGGCACGGCGCATGCAACGGGCGAATGCGAGCGCCACGAATAACTCGCGAATCGCACCGAAACATACTGGATAGAAGGGCCGCCTGCTTGCCGATATGAAAATCGCCAGCAAGGCGCTGCCTCACTGGCGATACGTGAACCGTATGCATATCAGCAAGATAGCGCACCCACGGCCTTGCCGTGGACAGTCCTGAGGGTATTCCCCGCAGGCCCACCCGCACGCCATGCCTGGCGCCCGAGTTCGGCGGTGCGCACCTCCCCTTGGCATCGAACGCCTGCCGGCTTTGCCAAGGTTCATCTTGCCCGCGCCTCTATCGTGCAATAAAAAGTATCGCTTTAGCGTGCGATAGTCAAGAAAAATTGGCCGGATGCACAAAAATACGTATACACTGCGGGGAAATATGCGAAACGGCCGGGGAAGAGAACCCGTCGCACGATGGCGGTCGCATCCGATCGGGCACGGCGCGCTCTTCCGCCGTCGGCCGCACATGCACGAACCGCCGCAGGCATTCGCGCGAATGCGGCGCCCCGTTTATAGGAAGGACCTCCATGCACGATATGCTTCCCGCCGACGGCGAACTCGAGCTGCTCACCCGCCTGCGCCGCGACCTGCACCGCATTCCCGAGCTCGACACCGAGCTGCCGAAAACGATTTCCTACATCGAAGCCGAACTCGGCGCCGTACGAGAAAACCTCACGGCGCGTTTCGGCGAAGAATCCTGCCGGATCTTCTCTCCGTGCGAGAGCGCGCTGTGCATGTTCTTCGACCGCAAAAGCGCGCACGCCACCGCAGTGCGCACCGATATGGACGCCCTTCCCGTGACCGAGCGCTCGAACGTCGAGTTCGCTTCGCAGCACGAAGGCCGCATGCACGCCTGCGGGCACGACGGGCACATGTCCATGGTGCTCGCGCTCGCCCGCCATATCGCCGACTCCTTCGACGAGCTGCCCCGAAGCATTCTGCTCGTATTCCAACCCGCTGAAGAAACCACGGGCG
This sequence comes from uncultured Slackia sp., assembly GCA_900553775.1. Classification (GTDB taxonomy): domain Bacteria; phylum Actinomycetota; class Coriobacteriia; order Coriobacteriales; family Eggerthellaceae; genus Slackia. The sequence goes on from USEZ01000075.1 coordinate 6,277, forward strand.
GCGCACGCTTCATCTGCGAGTCGGGCGTATTCGAGGAATACGGCGTCGACCGCATTTTCGGATTCCACCTGTGGCCCGACCTTCCCCAAGGCGTCATCGCCAGCCGGCCGGGCGGGCTTTTGGCGGCCGCGAGCGAAAGCACCTTCGTGTTCAACGGCAAAGCGGCCCACATCGCCAAAGCGGCCGACGGCGCCGACTCCCTCGAAGCAGGGGCCCGATTCCTGCTTGATGCCTACGCCTACATGGACGAGCGGCGCGCCGAAGAACCGTGCCTGCTGAAATGCGGGGTGTTTCGCAGCGGAGACGTGCGCAACGTCATCTCGTCGCACACGCGCATCGAAGGAAGCCTGCGCACCTTCTCCGACGAGATGGGCGCGCGCGCGAAACGCGACCTCGCCGATCTGGCCGGCACCCGCGCCGAAGAAGCGGGATGCAGCGTCGATGTGCATTTCGCCGACGGATACCCGCCCGTCGTCAACGACAAGGAGCTGTTCGCGCTGGCGGGCGACGCGTTGCCCGCAATGGAAACGCTGCCCGAGCCGCTGCTCATCGGCGAGGATTTCGCTTTCTATCAGCGCCATCTTCCCGGCGTCTTCATGCTGCTGGGCACGGGAACGGGCATTCCGCTGCATGCCGACACTTTCGATTTCGACGAAAGCATCCTTGCGGCGGGCCTCGATGCGTACAAAAAGCTGATCCGCATTCCGTAAGGGTCCGGGGGAGGCGTTGCGAGAGGCCGCCGAGAGCAATCGCGAGATGGTGGCCCCGCAACGCAACCGTTCGACCCTGGCGCCAGCGAAACATGCAGCCCGGCCGCCCATGGCCTTCCCCTTGTTCGCCGAGGAAAGCCACGGCGCGCAAGGGGACGCACGGCGCAGCGCCCTTGCTACAATGGCGCTTCAGGCGAGCGAAAGAAGGAACCGGATGGATGCGCATATCGACCCCCTGCCCCTTGAAGACGAATTCCGCTTTCACGGGCCCGACGAAACGGGCCGCTGCGATGCGATGTTCTACGCCTTCAACACGGTGGTGACGCTGCAAGCGTTTGCCAACGAGACGGCATGCCGAAGAGGCTTTGCGCAGACACTGCATGCATGCCGGAAATTCGAGCGCCTTTTCAGCCGCACCCTTCCCCATTCCGATATCGCACGCCTCAATGACGCGCACGGCGCATGGGTCGATGTTTCACGTGAAACGTTCGAGCTTCTTGCCGCATCGAAACGTTACTGTGAAGAGAGCGACGGCGTATTCGACATCACGATGGGCGCCGCCGTACGGCTGTGGGATTTTCACGCGGGCGCCATTCCCAACGATGCCGAACTTGCCGCGGCGCTGCAGCATGTCGATTGGCGGGCGATCGAGCTGGAACATGCGCCGGCCCAAGAAGAAGACTGGGAGGAATCCGCACCGGTCGCGCATGCCGAAGCAAGGGCCGGCGAGGACGAGGCGCATGCCGGGCGCAAGACGGATGCTCCTAGCGAAGATGCCCGTGCCGCAAACGGCCAGACGCGCGAAAACGGTGCCGCCACAGCATGCGGCGGCACGAACGATGGCGAAAGAAGCGGCACAGGGCAGCCTCGGTATCGCGCACGGCTTGACGATGCCGCCGCATCCGTCGATGTGGGAGGAACGGCCAAAGGCTATATCGCCGATGCCCTGGGGGATATTCTTTTGGAAGAGGGCGTCGCATCGTTCGTCGTGAACCTGGGCGGCAATGTGCTGACGCACGGGACGAAGCCCGATGGAAAACCGTGGATGATCGGCCTGCAAGACCCGCGCGCCTCGCGCGAAAGCGGCAAAGTCTTAGGCGCCGTGCCGCTCGAGAACGCATCGGCCGTGACAAGCGGAACCTACGAGCGGTTGTTCGAGAAAGACGGCAAAACGTACCATCATATCCTCGACCCGAAAACCGGTTTTCCTGCGGAAACCAACCTTGCGGGCGCCACGGTAATCGCACGCACGTCGCTTGATGCCGAAGGATATTCGACCACCCTGCTTGCCTTAGGAAAAGAACGGGCGGCGGCGTTCGTGCAAAACCCCCCCGCCATCATGGCCGCCTATCTCGTCGACCCCCAAGGACGCATTACCGCGGTGGCAAGACGGCAGCAGCCCTAGCGGCAGATGTTTCGGGACGACCCTTCCGTCAGGGCGCCGTGGCCGCCCCAAACCGGCAGACAATCCGACCGACGCAGGCTTCCCACGCACGTCGGAACCAAATCGCAGCAATCGAGCGCGACGCAAAGGAAATTGAAAGACTTCGAGAATGCCGCACTTTGCAATGGTAAAATAAGCCGTTGCAGCGCCTCCGTAGCTCAGGGGATAGAGCACCGCTCTCCTAAAGCGGGTGTCGGCCGTTCGAATCGGCCCGG
>USEZ01000076.1 GCA_900553775.1 uncultured Slackia sp.
TGTGGGTGCCGTTCCAGTGCAGCATCCAGGTCAAACTCCCGAAGGTCGATGCCGCGGTATTCCAGCGAAACAGCACGCACGATCAGGCCGAACAGCACCAGCATGACCGCCAGATAGAACCCGGAGAACGTGGTGGCGTATGCCGCCGGGAACGCCGCGAACAGCGCGCCGCCGGCCGTGAGCAGCCACACCTCGTTGCCGTCCCACACAGGGCCGATGCTCTGGCGCACGATGGCCTTCTCTTCATCGTTTTTGGCGACGAAGGGGCTCAAAACGCCGGCGCCCAGATCGAATCCGTCAAGGATGAAATAGCCTGCGATCAGCACGAAGATGAGGCAGAACCAGATAATTCCGAGAATCGTCATGACTTACGCCTCCTTGCTCTCGTCGGCGGCTTTCACGGCAGCGTCGTCGGATCCGGCGGCAGACTTGTCGTCGGCAGACTTGGCGGCGCGCTTGTCGGCCTTGGCGGCGGCAAGCACCGGGCCTTCCTTGATGAAGCGGCCGATGATGCGCACCCAGGCGACGGCCAGGAACAGATACACGGCCAGGAACAGCAGGATGGTGATGATCAGCTCAGGCGCCGAAACCGACTGCGAGATGGCGTCGTTGGTCAGAAGCGACACGCCGTCGGGGCCGCTCACGGACGGATAGACCACGTAGGGCTGACGGCCCACCTCGGCGGTCATCCAGCCCGACTGGATGGCGATGAACGGGAACAAGGGCGACAGAATCAAAATCCACTGGACCCATTTCTTCGAGCCCAGCTTGCAGTTCTTCTTGAACGCCACGATGGCGGCCAGCACGATCGCGATCGCGATCAGGCCGAAGAACGCAACCATGAGGTGGTAGCTCTGGAACACCAGGTTCACCGGCAATTCGTCCACGACGATTTCGGGATTATCCTCGGCGATCTGGTTCAGGCCGGGGTATTCCTTGTCGAAGTCGCCGGAGGCGAGCCAGCTCGTGAAGCCGGGCAGCGCGAAGGGGGCGATGGTTTCCTGATTCCCTTCGTCGACGATGCCCACCGCATACAGCGGCAACGTGCCGGTTTCGTAATGGCCTTCCATCATGGCAAGCTTGCTGGGCTGCTCTTCGGCAACCACGACGGCGGAGGAATGAGCGGACACCAGCAGGCATCCGGTGGCAACGATCGCCACGACGACGCCCGTCTTCATGGTTTTCTCGGCGAAGTGCTCATGCTTGTTCTTGTGCATGTACCACGCGGACAGCGCGATAGCCACGAAAGCGCCCAGAACGAGCAGCGCCAAAACGGTGTGGCTGTAGCGGGGAAGCGTGGTGGGGTTGAATGCTGCGGCGAAGAAGTCCGTGATCACGGCCTTGCTGCCGTCCGTCGCAAGCTCGGCGCCTGCAGGAGTCTGCATCCAGGAGTTGGCGATCAAGATCCACAGCGCCGACAGGCAGCTGCCGAACCACACCAGCCAGGAAGAAACCATGTAGAACTTCGGGCTGACCTTGCCGCGGCCGAAGAGCACGATGCCCAAGAACACCGACTCCAGGAAAAACGCCAGCAGCGCTTCGGCAGCGAGCGGCGCGCCGAAGATATCGCCGACGAAACGGCTGTAATCGGCCCAGTTGGTGCCGAAGGAGAATTCCATCGTGATGCCCGTGGCAACACCGACGGCAAATGTGGTGGTGAAGACTTTCACCCAGAAGCGCGTCGCGGCTTCGTCTTTCGGATCGCGGGTTTTGTAGTACCGCGTCTCATTGATGGCCATGATCAAGCCGAGACCGATGGACAGCGGAACGAAGCAGAAGTGGAAGATGACCACCAAAGCGAACTGAATGCGCGAAAGCAACGCAACATCGGTGAAGAGCTCCATAGCACACCCCCTTTTTCTTTGTCCTCGCGCCCCTTTCGGGCGCATCCGTTGCCTTCGACGGCGTGCGCATTGGCGCCCGGGCTTTCGAAGGCGTTCCCTGTAAGGCGCTTTCCTCGACCTACGCGCCATCCGTTTTACGGCATAAAGCCGAACGCATGCGGTTCCCAACCCGCACGACGCCCGCCGCGAAACGGAAGCCGGATACGACGCGAATCCTGACCTGCGCGGCATCCGCTCCGTAACGAATGGGGCGTGAAAGTACCGTTGGCCCAGGAAAGCACTGTGCCATCATATCATGTTTCCTTTTTATATGTTATTATTTTGATAGCATTTTATGTCTTTTTACAAAAAGGCAACGTGTGGCGAACTGACATTTTGCCCGATAAACCGCCTTTTCGGCAAGACGCATTTGCCCATGGCGAGGCGATCGCAAGGGGAGACGCGGGGCCAACCGGAAGGCCGCACACGGAGGGCATCGCGCGTGCGCAAGATGCCGCGATACCATCGTAAGAAACGAAATGCGGCCCCGAAGCCGCGAACACGAAGCGCACAAGCACGGCCGCCCCGCTGCGCGAAGCAACGGGGCGGCCGTACGGACAAAACAGGCGATGCCGACGATTCCCTAGCGGGCATGGCGAGAGACGTCGCGGCGCAGCAAAACGAATGCGAAAGCCGCCACCACCAGCACGCTCGTGCCCACGGCGCAGACCGTCTGCAGATGAATGGCGGGGATGCCCACCAGCATGCCGATGATGTAGGGCACGAGCCACAGCAGCCAGACGAACGTGCTGAACGTATGGAACGTTTTCTCGGCGCGTTCGTTATGACGCACGTAGGTGGCCGTGGCCCACACGGCGTGGATCAGCATCAGCACGATGGCAAGCAGACCCGACACGGCATGGATGCCGAACCCCGCGGCCCCCGACGTCTGGGCGATGTTGGTCATGATGGTGGTTCCCGTGGTGTCGAACACCAAACCCGCCCAGAACAGCAGCACGTGGCTCAATTTCAACGACCCGTCGCGGCGCTCGGAAAACACGCCCACGGTATAGAACACCAGCGCGGCCGTGATGGCGGTAGATGCGGCGATCAATTCGAAACTCATGGCGAAATCCTTCTTTCATTGCATCGCGCGATTGCACGATCCGCTCTTTATTTCCTGCAGTCCTTATTAGTGAACTATGTTTATAAATGAACGATGTTCAGAATAGTAAGATGAAAAACCGTTGGCAATGGGAAGGCGGCGTCTTCACCATTTCGCCGGAAAACTCCGCCGTCACGAAAGCAGGAACGCATGGGCAACAAAGCCGTCATATCGCGAGAGCATATTCTTAAAACGGCATATTCCCTGTTCAAAGAGGATGATTCAGCAAGCTTGAGCATCAGGCGCGTCGCAAGCGCCTGCGGGGTGAGCGTGGGGTCCATCTATAATTACTTCCCCACGAAAGCCGACCTGGTGGCGGAAACGATCGGCATGTTCTGGCGCGAATCGCTGCATCAGGAAATGTTCATCGCCGCATCGAACGAGAACTTCGTCGATTTTTGCGAACGCCTTTTGGGCGACCTGCGCCGCACGCTTGCCGAGTTCAGGAGCGAATGGATAGAAAAGCTCACGTCGCTGGATACGGAAAGCCTGCGCGAAGTGCGCAAAAGAGAAGAAGCCGCATTCCGCCATATCAGAAAAGGCCTGGCCGTGGCCATTCGCAGCGACAAGACCATCAACCTTGGAGCGCTCGGAGGAAACGACGGGGCCGACAAGCTCGCCGCGCTCGTGTGGAATTCCATGGTGTCTTCGCTCGAGCATGGCGACAACGCCTGTGAAACCCTTTTCGCGCTCATGCGCGCGGCACTCTACCGATAGCGCCGCAAACGCGATCCGCCCTTCGCCGCGCGAAAGCGCACGAAGGGCGGATCGACCCAAGGGGCGGCAAAACCGCAGGTTTAGAGCACGGTGCCGCGCAGAATGACCTGCTTGACCTCAAGATCGTCGTCGAGCAGCACGATGTCTGCCACCGCGCCGGCGGCAAGCGTGCCGCGCTCGCCTTCCAAGCCGATGGCGCGGGCGGGGTTGCACGAGGCGGCCTTGACCGCCGAGGCAAGGGGGATGTCCATGTCGCGCACGGCAACGCGGAAACATCCCATGAGGTCGGTCGCGCTGCCGGCAAGCGTGCCGTCATGCAAAGTGGCGCGATTGCCGCGCACCGTGACGGCCTGGCCGCCCAGGCTGTACTCGCCGTCGTCGAGGCCGGTAGCCATCATGGAGTCGCTGATGAGAATCATGCGGTCGTCCCCGAACAGCTTGAATGCGGCGCGCACGGCAGAAGGATGGATGTGCACGCCGTCGGCGATGATTTCGGGCGTCGCATCCGCGTCGGCGGCCGCGCCGATCACGCCCGGCTCGCGATGGGCGAGGGGGGGCATGGCGTTGAACAGATGGGTCACGTGCTTCGCGCCCGCATCGAACGCCGCTTTCGCCTGATCGTACGTCGCGCAGGTATGGGCGATGGAAATGCGCACCTTGTCGCCCTGCTCCTTAATGAACTCGAGCGCATCCTCCACCTCGGGGGCGACGTCCACGATCTTGAACAGTCCGCCGGCGGCATCTTGCAAACGCTCGAACATCGCGGCATCGGGAGCCTGCACATACGCGGGATTTTGAGCGCCCACCTTATTCGGGCTGATATAAGGGCCTTCCATATTGACGCCCACGAGAGCAGCCGCATCGGCGGCGTCGGCATGCTCGGCGGCACAGCGTGCGATGCCCGCGAGTTTTTCCTCCGGATAGGTCATCGTGGCGGGGCAATAGGCCGTCACGCCGCGCGATGCCTGATAACAGCATATGGCATCGATCGCCTCGTGCGTGCCATCGCAGAAATCGTAGCCGACGGCTCCGTGCGAATGAACGTCCACCAAGCCGGGAATGGCATAGCAGCCGGATGCGTCGATCGTGCGCGCCTCGCCGAGGGGCGCTTCGCCGACCAGTCGTCCATCGCTGACGAACAGGTCTTTTTCAACGAACGAATCGCCGTCGAACACGCGGGCGCCGACGATTTTCAAAGCGTCCATGGCGTTGTTCCTTTCTACGAAAACGGCCCGTCGCAAGGCGCGGCGGGCCGATGTTTTCTCTCACTGCAGGAAAAGCGGCATTGCGCCCCTGATTCAACAGGCGGGCGGCAGCGCCGAAAAGCGGGGCCTAGTGGCAGCCGCAGCCTTCCTCGTCATGGTCGTGGCCGCAGCCGCATGCGCCCTCGGCGATGTCTTCGCACGCGGAAAACGCCGCTTCGTCAACCACGGCGATCGCGTTGGGGTGGAACTGCAGGATGGATGCGGGAACCTTCGGGGTAACGGGGCCGAAGAACACGTCGCGCACGATCTGCGCCTTGTCTTCGCCGCTCACCACGAGCAGGATCTGCTTGGCGGCCATGATGGTGCCGATGCCCATGGTGTAAGCCTGACGCGGCACTTCGTCGGCGGAATTGAACAGGCGGCTGTTGGCGTTGATGGTGCTTTCGGTCAGATCGACGCAGTTGGTCTCCTTGGTGAACTCGTCGGCAGGCTCGTTGAAGCCGATATGGCCGTTGTGGCCCAGGCCCAAAAGCTGCAGATCGACGCCGCCGGCGAGCGCGATGGACGCCTCGTAGGCCTCGCATGCGGCCTCGGCGTCGGGGTTGGCGCCGTTGGGAACATGGGTGTTCTCGGGGCGCACGTTCACATGGTCGAACAGGTGCTTCTGCATGAAGTAATGGTAGCTCTGCTCATGCTCGGCAGGCAGGCCGCGATATTCGTCGAGGTTGAACGTGGCCACGCGGGAGAAGTCGAGCCCCTCTTCCTCATAGCGCTTCACCAGCTCGGCATACAGGCCCTCGGGCGTCGAGCCCGTGGCCAGGCCGAGAACGCATCCGGGCTTTTCGGCAACGAGTTCGGCGATGATGTCGGCCGCCCCCTCGCTCATATCCTGATAGTCTTTGGCTACGATGATTTCCATTGAAACCCCTCTCGTATCGTGCGGCGCTCGCGCCCTGTGGAGCTGCGGGCGAAACACTGCCTTTGCATACCGTCACATAATGACAAAGCGCGCGAAGCGGTTTGTTTCAGAACGAAGAAATCGCACGGAATCAGCAGGGCGCTATGGACGATGCGCTCAAACGATGGACGAATCGCGCGAAGGCGCGCCGCACAAGCCCGAAAATCGACCGAACGGCCTTGCCGGGAAACGGCCGATGCCGACGAAAAAGGGGCGCGCCGCGATGGCGCGCCCCGCAGGCTATGCGTCCGACAAAAGAAGAGGAGGGAAAGGACGCATCGGACATAGCTTGCCTGCCGCCCGAGGCGGCGATGCCGATTCCGGCCGAAAGCGGCGCGGAGCTCTAGCCCAGAGCGACCACGTCGGCTTCGGTGATCGGCGTGGTGGGCTCGAGCTTTCCGCCCGTCGCCGCCTGAATACCGCAGATACGGCCCGTGGTCATGCAGTGGCCCGCGGACATGCCGCCCTGGAACATCGACCAATCGGGCAGGCCGCACAGCTGGCCTGCGGAAAAGCCCGTGACCCACAGGTTCGGAATCACATTGCGCTCTTTGTCGAGGGCCTGGTAGTTGCCGTTGACCGCAGCGCCTGCGCACATGGCGGACACGCGGATATGCTTGTGAATGCCCCAATACGGAGGCTGCTCGATCCTTTTGAGGTACTTCGCCTTCTTGCCGAAATCGGAATCGAAGCCCGCATCGCACATCTCGTTGTAGCGCTCAACGGACTTCTTCAAAGCATCGGCGGGAATGCCCAGCTTTTCGGCCAGCTCGTCAAGCGTGTCGCAGCAATACGTGTCGATGAGGTCTTCGATGACGTTCGCGCCGCTTTCGACGGTGCGGTCCATCTCCACGTCGGGCATGTACACCTTGATGGCCTCTTTATCCGTGGGCGTACCGCCCCATTCCTTCACCTGCTCGACATAGCCGTCGTCGAAGATCTGGCTGTACCAGCCGGGCTTGGGCTGGTAGCGCAAAACGCAGTTGAGCTGCTCGAATTCGGCGTCTTCGTTCATGAAGCGCTCGCCGTTTTCGTTGACCGTCAAAAACGGCTCGTTATACATCGGGCCCGAATCGAAATCGTGCATCATGTGAGAATGCCCGACGGGAACGAACGTGCCGCCGATAGCCATGGTCATCAGAATGCCGTCGCCCGTCTTGTTGGTCTGCTTGCGGTCGAAGTCTTTGACATCGGGGCAATAGCGTTCGATCAGACTCTGATTGTTCTGGTAGTCGCCCGTCGAAAGAATGACGCCCTTGGTGGCATTGAACTTGATGTAATCGGTGCCGCTTTTGCCAATGACGCCCGTCACCGCCCCCGATTCGTCGGTGACAAGCTGCACGCCCGGCGTGCTGTAGAAGAATTCGACGCCTTTTTCGGCGGCAAGTTCGGCCAGGGCCTTGATCGCGTCGCCGTTATTGCACGGCTTGGGTCCGAACAGAATGGACCGGCGCGAGCATTTGCTGCCATCCTCGTATTCGGTCACGGCCGTGGGGCGGATCTTGTACGGAGGAAAGCCCGCTTCGGCGGTGCGCACCTGCATCCAGCGAATCGTCTCGCCCGAATATTTGGCCCACGTGGTAGCCAGATCCCGGTCGGCGCGCCAATGGCAATCCTCCATGAAGGCCTGGATGAAATTCATCACGCCCTGCTCGTCCGATTCGTCGAGCAGCACGCCCGTGCACGTGCCGCCCTGCGCGATCGGCGTGGGCTCTTTCTGAAGCACGGCGACCGTCGCGCCTTCTTCAAGCGCGGAAAGTGCCGGCGCCGACGACCACGACGTCGTAGGTCTTCTCTTCGGAGAATTTCGTGATGGGGTCGAGTTCGACAGGCGAGTCTTCGAAGTCGGACGCCTGCAGCCCTTCGGGATACGGCGTGCCCGCCTCGGTGGCGCCCGACTCGGGCTTTTCCCCTGCAGCGGACGGGGCGCATCCCGCAAGCGCCGCTCCTGCCGCGGCGACGGCGCCCGTCGCGAAGGCGCCCTTCAAGAAATGACGACGATCGAGTTCCATGGTCCCTCCCTTGTTCACGGATACGGTTCTCGCACGCTTCGCCGAAGCCCCGAATGCGGGCCTGGAGAAGCGGATCGTGCGTGTCCGACCCTATGCCCGCCTCATCGAAATCTCCTACCACGAAGAGCCTGAACTGCGCTTTTCAACAGAACGACCTACCACAAACAGGATGAATTGCCGAACGAAGCGGCGCGAAAACCCTCCATGGGCGCGCGGGCGGGCCCCATTTCCTATAATCGTCGGGGGAGGGAAGCCATGTTGAAGAAGTTCTTGAAAGAAACGCCGCAGGCGGCGTCTATCGTCGTCGGGCTCGCATGCGCGGGAATCGTCCTCGAGGCGTTGCGCACGCCCGCCGTCCGCAACGTTACGTTCGAGGTGTTCCATCCGTTGCCGTATCTCGTCGAGGGGGCGGCGCTGCTTCTCATGGCGCTGGCGATGACGCGCGCGCCGCGCGACCTCCGCCTCGAAGACCACCCCCTCGCAGCGATCGCGGCATGCGTCGCGGCGAGCGGGTCGCTGATCCTCATCGTGCAATCCGAAGCGCTTGTCGGCGACTTCGCGAAAGACGTCGTGGCCGCAACCTACCGCCTTTCGAGCGCGCTGCTTTTCATTCTTTGGGCCGAACGCCTCTTTCGCCTGGGAGCACGCAGGGCGGCATGCGCCTACGCCCTTTCCCTTGTCGCGGGAGCGGCCCTGCTGGCAGCCCTCTCGTTCTGCCCGCTCGCTATCGGAAAAGCG
>USEZ01000077.1 GCA_900553775.1 uncultured Slackia sp.
CGCAAAAGGCGCACGGCAGGAACCGAACGGAAGCCCCCGGCAAGCTCGACCGCCATATCTTCGCGCGTCTTTCCCACGATGCCCGCCTCATGCAGCATGGCGGCAAGATAGCGCTCCGCCGCAAACGCCTGGCCCGGGTGCTCGGCCAGCGGCGACTCGACCTCGAGAATCTCGCGATTCACCGCGTCGAACAAATCGAGCGAATCGAAACGGGAAAACACCGCGCCCAGATCGAACGGGCGGGCAGAACCCGCCTGCGAGGCGGCGGCGAGCAGCGCGAGATACGGACGAACCATGAAATGCTCGTAGGAAAGCCAGCGTCCGGCCGACCCGTCCGAGGGCGGTGCGCCCTGTATCTGCTCTATGCGAAAACGCTCGTTTTTCCCGGGATTCTCGCACAGATACGAGCCCACCTGGGCCGACGACCCGTCATGGGCGTAGACGACGAGCGTGCCGCGCTCGCCTTCGGCCCCTTCAAGAAAGCATGCCTCAAGGCTGGGGTAACGGGCGGGCGGAGCCGCAAGCGGGCCGTCGGCCGAAAACAGGCGCCCGTATCTATCCACATACGCCAGGATTCGCGCCCGCGCCATCGTCCGCGAGTCGAACTCGGCCAGATAGCACGACCCGCCTTCGGGAAGCGCCACGCCGCTGCGCAGCAGCCCGAAAAACCTTCCGCCGAATGCGTCCGGAATGCCATCGAGCAATTCCCGCTTCGCCGTCATATTCAATTCGAGAGGAAAATCAGCCATCGCACACCTCGCAACCGCTCGTCCGCATCTCTTTCGACGCCGATTATACGGCACGCGAAACGAAGCGGACGGACGCGGCGGAGGGACCCGGCTAGCGAAGCGTCGTTTTCCGCGGCGGCACGTGCGGCACGCCCATCGGCGCGGTCTTGTAGACGGAGATATCGCCCGGCACCACCACGGGCTCGGATTCGAGCAGGTAGCGCTTCAAGAATTCGGCCTCTTCGGATGTCAGCCGCCGAGCCGACCCGGAAGAGCGAATCCCGCGCGACGCATTATCCGTAGAATCAACCATGTACGACTCCCCTCTTCCGCCGAAACGCCTGTTCCGGCACCTGCCGACGGCAATCCCGACCATCGGCATCGCAATGTTCGCGCGCATCCCCGTGCGCCGTTTTCAGTGCATACTACGAAAAGGAGGCGCACGCTCGCTTCGCAACGGCAAGAATCGCGGCGCGCGGCGCTTTTAATCCGACGAGGGCGGGAAAACGAACCGCATCGGCGGCAAGCGGCGAAAGGCAGCCGGACGAAGCATCGTCGGACGGATTCCCCCTTGAGCACGCTTTACCGCGACGAAGTGCTGTATCATGGGCGCACGAATCCGCACGAGCGCGAGCACGCGCAGACGCGCCGCGCGAAACGGCCCGCCTGCGGCCTCGCGCATCCGACCGAAAGGACTTCCATGGCAGAAGAACGCCCCATCATCGGGGTAGACGACCGCGTGCCGGTTGCCAAGGCCATCCCCTTGGGCATCCAGCATTTCATGAGCATGTTCGGCTCGACCGTGCTCGTGCCGTTTCTCACCGGGCTTTCGCCGTCTTTGGCCATCATGTGCTCGGGCATCGGAACCATCCTGTATCTGCTCGTCACCAAGGGCAAGATTCCCAGCTATCTGGGCTCGTCGTTCGCATTCATCACGCCTATCGCGATGGTGGCCCAAAGCCAAGGCGTCGGCGCCGTCGGCGGAGCGCTCATCGTGACAGGCCTGGTGTATGTGGCCGTGGCGGGCATCATCAAAATCGCCGGCACCGGATGGCTCGATTTCATCCTGCCCGCGCCCGTCGTCGCGCCCGTCATCGTAGTAATCGGATTAGGCCTTTCGGCCACGGCCATCAAGATGGCGTTTTTCAACGGCGGATACGATGCCGGCGCCCCGTTTTCCTATGAAGGATTCGCCGTGGCGGCGCTCACCTTGGCGGTGTCGATCGTCTTTTCCACATGCTTTCGCGGATTCTGGTCGACTATCCCCGTCCTGATCGGCGTCGTAACCGGCTACGTCGCATCGTGCGCTATCGGCCTGGTCGATTTCCAGCCGGTCGTCGATGCCGCATGGATCGGCCTTCCCACCATCACCGCGCCGACGTTCGACCTGGGAGCCATCATCTTGATCGCTCCCGTGGCCATCGTGATCATCATCGAGCACATCGGGCATCTGCTGGTGGTAGGCGAAGTGGTCGGGAAGAACTACAACGACATGCTTCCGCGCTCGCTTCTGGGCGACGGCCTGTCCACCATGCTCTCGGGCTTTCTGGGCGGCACCCCCACCACCACCTACGCCGAAAACATCGGCGTCATGAGCGCCACGCGCGTCTATTCCACGCAGATCTTCTGGTACGCGGGAGGCATCGCGTTGCTCGTGGGCGGCTTCTGCCCCAAGATCGAGGCGCTGATCAACTCCATCCCCACCTCGGTCATGGGCGGCGTGAGCCTGCTTTTGTTCGGGCTGATCGCCTCGAACGGCCTGCGCATGCTGGTTTCGAACCGCGTCGACTTCAGCAAGGCGCGCAATCTCATGATCGTATCCGCCGTGCTCGTCGTTGGCGTCGGCATGGAAACCGCAGGCATCAAAATCCCCGTGGGCGCCTACGAGCTGCCGGGCATGGCGACAAGCGCCATCATCGGCGTAGTGCTGAACCTGTGCCTTCCCAAAGACACCGTGGCGGACGAAACGTATCCGGCAGGCCGCGCGCTCGACGAATAAACGCAACAAGAAGCGCTCCTGAAAGCGACGCCCCGCTCGATGCCCAGGCAACGAGCGGGGCGTTTTTGCGCGCAAGAGGCCGTTCAAGGCATGAAGAACAGCCAGAAGGCGAACGCGAAAAGAGGCGCGCCCACGCAGAACAACACGATGGGAATGGACACGAGCCATCCGAGCGTCTTGCCTTCGGCGGCGCGCTTTCCGCGCTGGCAGAAAAACACGATTCCCACCGCGATGGCGGCGACCACGCACCCTAATCCGAACAAGCCCGCGAAAGCGGCCGCCAATCCCACGGCCAGCACGCCGCCCATCGCCAACACGAAACAACCGCCCATGCCCTTCTGCCTTTCTTCGCGCCGATTTCGCCTGCGTTTGACGCAATCGTGGCATTGCCTTTCTAGAATACCCGAGCAAAGGCCCAAGACGGTGCGACGAACGGATACGCGCACCGCCGCGCAGACGGAAGGAGACGCGATGCAACGCATGCCGGGAGCCGGATTCGTTTTCGACTGCGACGGAACGCTGCTCGACACGATGGACGCATGGCTGTCCATGGAAGACGCTTTCGCACAAAGAACGGGAGGATGCATCGATGCCGCCATGCGCGAAAAGCTCTGCACCATGACCATGCCCGAAGAGGCGCGCTTCCTGCACGAGACATTCGGCGTGGGAACATCGCCGCAAGCGCTCGAGCGCGAAATAGACGAGTATTTCATGAGCTACTACGCGGAAGAATCCCGCACCAAACCGGGCGCGGGCGAGCTGGTCGAAGAGGCGCGTCGGCGCGGCATTCCCTGCGCGATCGCGTCTTCGAGCCCGCATGCCTACCTGGAAGCGGGGCTTGCGCGGGCGGGAATGCGCGATGCGTTTTGCACGGTGCTTTCCACCGACGACGTGGGCGCATCGAAGCGCGAGCGCGCAATCTACGACACGGCCGCGAAATCGATGCGGGCCGTTCCCGAACTCACCTGGTGTTTCGACGATGCCGTCTATGCGCTGCGCGCCATGCGCAAGGCGGGATACAACACCGTGGGCGTTTACGACCGCGACACGTCGGGCACGGTCGGACAGCTCGAACAAACCGCCGATGCGGTCGTGCTCACGCTCGAAGACGTGCGCATCGACGAGCTTTTCGCCCTGCGCGCGAGCCGCTTCGCGGCATCGGCATAGGCGATCGAGGCGCCCTCGCGTGGCACAGCGCGGCCCGTTCGGCCCGTCCGACGCGGCCGAGCGCATGCCCTTCCGGCACGCAAGCAAGCCGGGCATCGCACGGGGCGCCTCGATTGCAGGGAGAATCGGCGCCTCGGCGCCGGAAGACCGGCGACGAGGACGCACGGCCCGGGCTTGGCCGACGCGTTGCGCGGCGGTCCGATTCTCGGGCACACTCCCCATCGATGTGCGAAGCTACCGTGCGCAATACGCCTTCAGAGCGTCACGCAGAAACTCCGTGCCCCCTTGGATGCGAGCGTCGTAATATGCGCGGAACCGCTCGTCGGCGACATAGCCCTCGGCAAGCGCCGCATGGGCTTCGCGCGTGTACATTCCCTCAGGCCAATACATCTTCAGCCACGTTTCGTGCATGATGCACAGCTCGCGCGCGGCCGGGCCGCACGGGTCACCCGACGAAACGGCTTCGGCGAGCTTCTCCAGAATGGCCTCGGAAAGCTCTTCGGCCGACTTCCACTGCGCCTCGTCCATGGCGAGGGCCTTTTCGTTCGCCGCATCGATCGCGTCGTCGCCATACATCGCGCGCACCTCCTTTCCATAGCGGCGTTCGTTTTCCTCCACAGCGAGGCGCTTCATGCCTTCGAAGCGTTTCTCGTCATTCATTTCCGCTCCTTTCTCCAAAGCGTCGAGCGTGCGCTGCACCGAGCGCATCATGGCCTCGGTTCGCTCAAGACGCGCGGCAAGCCGTTCGATGTGCTCGCGCAGCGCGGCGCGCACATCGAACGATTCGTCGTCGAGCAGGGCCTTGATGTCGGCGAGGGCCATGCCGGCGTCGCGATACAGCAGCACCTGCTGCAACCGCGCCGCATCGTCGGCGTCGAAGACGCGATATCCGTTCGCGCGCCTTCGCGGGGCGAGCAGGCCCACCTCTTCGTAATAGTGCAAGGTGCGCACGCTCACGCCCGAAAGACGCGCGAGCTCTTTGACGGTGTATGCCATGGCCTTCCCTTCCATCGTTTCATCCAGCACGGCAACGCGATACCGCATTGTCGGCGTCGCCGACCCCGGCAGGCGCGCTCGAAGCGGCACGCCCGTCGGCGGTTCCGCCCCGCATCGACTTCGTGCAGTCTAGGCCATCACGCAACGTGAGGGTCAAGCACGATCGACCCGACAAGTTTTATTATGGAATGCGCACGCGACAACCCGGCGCAATGCGCCGCCGAAAGGAGAAGCCCATGACCGCGATGAGCCCGCTCAACGAAAACCTCGAAACCATGTTCGCCACGCGCTTCACCTGCAAACGCTACGACCCCGACCGTCTCGTTTCCGACGAAGACATGCACACTATCTGCGAGGCGGCGCGCCTTTCGCCGAGCTCGTTCGGCTTCGAGCCGTGGAGATTCCTCGTCATCGGCAAGACGTCGTCTTTGACCGAGCCGCTGCGCGAGAGGGCATGGGGCATGAAGCGCAACGCCCCCTACACCGTCGTCATTTTGGCCCGCAAGCATATGGAAGCCGACAGCACCCACGTCGCGCACATGATGGCCGACGTGCAGCAGCTTTCCCCCGAAGACGAGCAGGCACGCAAAGAGGCGTTTGCGGCATTCCAGAAACGCGACATCGGCATCGCCGACGATCCTCGGCTGATGTTCGAGTGGTCGTGCCGCCAGTGCTACATCGCGCTTGCCAATATGCTGACCACCTGCGCCCTGCTGCGCATCGACGCGACGCCCGTCGAAGGCTTGAACTATGACGAAGTGAACGCGTTTCTCGCCGAGCAGGGCCTGATGGATCCCGAGGAGTTCGGCGTGGCCGTCATGATACAGGTGGGCTACCACGACCCGTCGCACCGCATGACGCCGAAAACGCGCCAGGAGCCTTCCGAGGTGTTCACGTTCTTGGAATAAACCGCCCCATCCGGCAGAAATCCTCGGAAGAAAGGCATGGACGCATGATGTAAGCGCCCATGCCTTCGACCCGTATGCCATCATGCATCACGTCGAGCGCAAGAAGCGACGCGCGATGCTGGCGCGCCCTGCGCGATGCACGCGCAGGGCGCCCGTTTGCGAAAGGCGCTTCGCGCCGCAATGAGAAACACCGCCCGAAAGCGAGAAAGCCCCATGCCCGACCATGTCGTCCACACCATAGAGCCCGTCTTCGATTCGCGCAGCCGCGTGCTCGTGCTTGGAAGCGTCCCCTCGCCCAAAAGCCGCGAAACCGGATTTTTCTACGGGCATCCGCAAAACCGGTTCTGGCGCGTGCTCGCCGCGGTGTTCGACGAGCCGGTCGCGCGCAGCGTGGCCGAAAAACGCGACCTGCTTTTGCGCAAGCATATAGCATTGTGGGACGTGGTACGCTCGTGCGACATCGAGGGCGCAAGCGATGCGAGCATCCGCAATGCCGAACCGAACGATTTGGCGCGCATCTTCGACGCCGCCGACATTCGCGCAGTCTTTTGCACAGGGGCGAAAGCAGGCGAACTCTACGCGCGCCTGTGCGAACAGCGCTACGGCACACCCTGCACGGTGCTTCCCTCGACAAGCCCCGCGAACGCCAAGGCGTCGTTCGAGACCCTCGTACAGACGTATGGAACGGCCCTGCGCGAGCATCTCGACCCTTTCGACCCGCCCGTTTTGAACGTGCGCGACGTAGCGGAGCTCGAGCACGCGATCGAGCGCTGCGGAACGCCGCTTGAAAAGCTGATGGAGCGCGCAGGACGCGCGCTTGCGCATGCGACAGAACGCCTGATGGAACGCACGAATGCACAGATGCGCGTGTCGGGTTCGAAAACGACCGCGAACGGCCCGTCTTCGCAAGCCCGTTTGCAGCGAGGCGAAGAAGCAGACAGATCGCACGCGACGGGCAAAACGAGCGATGAGCATGCGTCCGACGACGCGGGCGCAACGAAAGCGGATGCGGCGAAGCGTTGCGTCGTGCTGTGCGGAAGCGGCAGCAACGGCGGCGACGGCTGGATAGCGGCGCGCGAGCTTGCCGCATCCGGTTGCGAAGTCAGGGTTGTCAGCACCGTAGCCGTCGAGGATATCGCCGCGCAACCCGCCCGCAGCGCTGCGCAGGCAGCAGCGGAAGCGCTTCGCGGCAAGGGCAATGCGTCAATCATCGTGAACCCCGACGAGGAAAGCCTTGAGCGGGCGCTCGATGGAGCCGACGCCGTCATCGACGCCCTGTTCGGCACGGGGTTTTCGGGAACGCAGATACGCGCGCCCTTCGACGCGTGGATCGACGCCTGCAACAAACAGCGGGAACGCGGAGCATATGTGGTGGCAGCCGATGTGCCGAGCGGGCTGTCGGCCCAAACGGGACGCGCAGCCAGGCCCTGCATCAAGGCCGACGTCACCGTGACCATGCTGGCCTCGAAGCCGGGGCTCGAAACGCCCTACGCCTTCGCGTTTTGCGGCGATGTTTCGGTGGCGCCGATCGCCGATATCGAGCCCCTGTTCGCGCGGGGCGGCAATACGGGCGGGAATGCTTCCGCGGCGCCGGCGGCGGCACGCGGCCATGCGGAAGACGCCATGTCGGCCGCGCATGCGAACGCGGACGAGAAAGCGGCGAATGCGTCGGACGAGGCACCCGAGGAAGACGCGCACGCATGCGCCAAACAGGCGTGCATGAAAAAAGGCCGCGCCCCCGAGGGAACCGCGGCCTTGCAAACACGCAGCGCGAATAGGAAAAGCGCCCGGCGCCCCGAGGCCGAGCAAAACGGACGCGGCGAGTTCTTCCGCCCCGAGGCCGAAGACGACGACGGCTACGACCCCTACTCCGACCGCAGGCCCGAACCCGAGCCCCTCTTCCAACGCGACCCGTGGCGTTGACGCGACGGGCTCAAGACTCCTCGTTCATCCGCTGAGCCAGAGCCGCAACCTTCGTCGGTTTCCATATCGAGCTTTTGCACAAAATGCCATCGAACATCCCGTCCTCAGCAAGCTTGCACGCGAGCGCGGAATTGCCGTCGCTTTCGAAATACAACAAGGGAATGCCTCCGTCGCGATTTTCGCTCGCCTTTGCAAACGCTATGCGGATAGCAGCAAGGCGCCCCATCACGAACAGGCTCTGATCCATACGCCGAGAATCAGCGCTGCTCCATAAAATAACGCATCGCCCAATCGCCTGCGAAGGAATGCAGCCTGAAATGCGGCCGGCCAAATCATCGATTTCCCTCAGCGACAACTCCGCCAAATCGCCCGCTTCGACAACGATAGTCCAGGCACTCGCAATTGCCTCGGCAGAAATACCCCCCTGCAACGCGACATCCCTTCCCTTCAGGAAAACCGCAGCATCGGGCATCCATTTTCCATTCGCCGCAACATGAATCCCGCAAGACCCGACAGCGAACCCATCGTCGAACGCCGCCTCTTCGATAGCGACCGCAATCTGAGACCCGTCCGTCTCGAGGTCGTCGAGCGCCTCCTTCAATAGCTCAAGCTTTTCGGCGGCGTTCGACGCATTCCCCTCGCCATCGAGCAAATACAAAAGCTTTTCCATTTCGATCCACCTTCCGAAATACTCCGTCGTTGTTTCGCCCACGCGCTTCAAGCATATGATTTTATATGCCGCGAAATCCTACGCCGAAAGAATAATCCGCGGCGCAAAAAGGCGCCGGGCATGCCCGGCGCCTTTCGAAGCCTCAATGCATCGAAC
>USEZ01000078.1 GCA_900553775.1 uncultured Slackia sp.
GTCCGCGCGGCTCAGGCGCACCGCCCGCGGCCGACCGCGAAAACGCGGGCGCCGCGGCGCCCGGGAAATCACTGGTGGTCTTGCAGGTGCCTGATGACCTCGGCCACGCCCTGGGCCTCGATCGAGCTGCGGCACATCACGAAGATCGTGTCGTCGCCGGCAAGCGTTCCGGCAACGCCTTTGAGCTGCGCCGCGTCGAGCGCGACGGCCACGCCGCTCGCGATGCCCGACGGAGTGCGCACGACCAGGAAGTTGTTCACGATCTCGATGTCTTCGACAAGCTCTCCCACCATGCGCTGCAGGCGCAGATCCTCCGGAAGCACGTAATATCCGTCGCGCGATTTCGCCAAGCCCATGCCGGCGATGTCGCGCGAGACGGTCGCCTGCGTGCAATCGTAGCCTTCCGAGCGCAGCTGCTCGACCAAATCGCGCTGCGTCTTGATATTCCCGCGCCGTATGATCTCGCGGATCACATCATGGCGCACTGCTCGCTTCGTCATAATTCTCCCCTCGATTTTTATGCAAAGCATCACAACACAATACGAATCCGACAGGGTATCCACCAGGAAAAAATACAGGACGATGCATCGGATATCAAGGAGTATTCAGACAAACGCTCATTTCGTCATCCAATCGTAGCATCGATGAATATTCATCGCCGAAGCGTTTCGGACCTTCCGCGCAACGAGACGGTGACGGCTCTGTGATATAGGCGCGGCGATGCGGCGCTTTCGGGCCGCGTGCGATACCATGAGGCGAACCATCACGACCCTTCGAGGAGCGACCATGAACGTATTCGAAACCCCGCAGACCTCATGCGGCGCGCACCGCGCCCAACCGGCCCGCGCGCTCAACAAGGCGGCGCTTGTCTCCTATTTCGAAGAAGGGGCCGTCGCAGAACCGCGCGAAGTGGGCATCGAACTCGAACATTTCCTCGTGGACGGGACGGGAGAACCGCTCTCCTACAGCCAGCCCCATGGCGTGCGCGATGTGCTCGTCGCCCTAAGCGAGCGCTATCCCGAAACGACCATGCACGGAAACGACATCCTCGGCGTCGCCAAGCCCCGGATGAACGTGACCATCGAGCCCGCCGCCCAGCTTGAGCTTTCGGCGGGCCCCTTCGCGTCGCTCGATACGGCGAAGCGCGTCTTCGACGAATTCGAGGCCGATGCGGCCTGGGCGCTCGAACCGGTATGCGGGCGCGCCTTGGCCGTCGGCTACGACCCGTCGGGACGCGCGATCGACAAAGAGCTCATCCCCAAGGCGCGCTACGCCTATATGAACGAATACCTCTCGGCGATATCGCCGTGGGGGCCGCGCATGATGCGCGGCAGCGCCTCCACGCAGGTGTCGATCGACTACCGCGACGAAGCCGACTGCGTGGCGAAGATGCGCGTGGCCGCGGTGCTTTCCCCGGTGTTCGCCCTGATATGCGACAACGCCGCCGTGTTCGAAGGGGGGCCGCGCCCGCATCCGTGCATGCGCACCGAGGTGTGGAAATACTGCGATCCCGATCGCTGCAACACCCCGCCCCGCCTGCTGGACGAATCGTTCGGATTCGCCTCCTATGCCGACTACATCCTGGACACGCCCGCCATCGTGCGCATGGACGAGGAGGGCGAGGCCCACTACGACCCGCGGCCGTTCGGAGAGATCTTCGCCGATACGCCCATGACGCGCGCCGATGTCGAACACGCGCTTTCCATGGTGTTTCCCGACGTGCGCCTGAAATCCTACGTCGAGATCCGCCCCGCGGATTCCATGCCCGTCCCCTATGCGATCGCCTATGCGGCGCTGATCAAGGGCTTGTTCTATTGCGACGAATGCCTCGACGCGCTGCGCATTTCGTGCGAACGCATGAGCGTCGAAGACATCCGGCGCGCCAAAGAATCGGTCATGGCGCACGGGTATCGCGGACGCGTCTTCGGATGCGATACGGGCGAAATCGCCGACGAGCTGTTCGAAATGGCGCGCAGGGGGCTTTCCGCCATCGCGCCGCACGAGAAGGGCTTCCTCGAGCCGCTTGCGTCCCTCGTCGCCGCGCGCACCACGCTCGCCGACCTCTCGTAAAGAAAGCGGCGGCGCGACCAGGGGCCGCCGCGGGCACGCAGGCATCCGACCGTGCGGGCACGCAGCCGCCAGCGCCTGCCTGAAATCGCGGCGGCCGAAGGCGGCGCGGCGGCGTGCTTCACACGCGCCGCATGAGGCACGCCCCGCCCGGCGCGTGAAAAATGCCCCGGTACGCGATATGCGTACCGGGGCATTTCGTTTTCCCTAGGCGGTTTCGCGCGAACGGACGAAACGCGCACGGCTCGGCATGACGCGCGGCATGCGGGCGCGCATGCGCGCCGCCGCACGACGCTAGCCGCGCACCTCCGCGCCCGTTGCGGCGCAGACCTTTTTGACCAGGCGCTCATGCGCCTTGTCCACCTCTTCGCTTTTCAGCGTGCGGTCGGCGGCGCGATACGTCAGCGAATACGCCATCGACTTCTTGTTCGCCCCCACGCGCTCCTCGTCGCGATACACGTCGAACAGGCGCACGTCTTCGAGCAACTTGCCGCCCGCCGAGCTCATGCACTGCATCAGCTTCTCGTGGGTCACCATCTCGTCCACCACGAAGGCGGCGTCGCGTTCGACGGCCGGGAACTGCGGCACGTCGACGTAATCGCGCGCGGGACGGCAGCCGCGTTCGAGAGCGGCCATGTCGAGCTCGAAGGCCACCACCGGCGCGGCGGCATCGAACGCCTCGGCCGCAAGCGGGTGGATTTCTCCCACCCAGCCGACGACGTCTCCGCCCGCAAGCATCTGGGCCGCACGGCCGGGCTGCAGATGCGGCGCCTCGTCGGCGGAAAGCGCCTTGAAGCGCACCTTGGACAGCGCCAGTTCGCGCGCGATCTGCTCGAGCACGCCCTTGCCGTCGAAGAAGTCGAACGCGGCGGGGGCGCAATTCCACGAAGCGTCATGCATGGCGCCCGCCAAAACGCCCGCCAGCCTGCGGCGCTCCTTGGGCTTTTGCGCGCCCTCGTGCGCGGAAAACACCGTGCCCATCTCGTAGAGCTGGATGTTCGCCACGCCGCGGCTCTGATTGTAGGCGACGCTGCGCAGAAGGCCGGGCACGATCGTGCGGCGCATGCAGCACTGGTCGGCGTTCATCGGGTTGATCAGCTCGGCGGCCTGGCCCAGGCCCTCTTCGCCCATGCGCAGCTTTTCGAGGTCGTCTGCGGCGGCGAACGAATAGGTCATGGTCTCGTTCATGCCGCAGGCGGAAAGCGCGGCATGCAGCTTCGCATCGACGGCCTGGCGCTTCGTGCGCACGCCCAAGCGTCCGCGACCCGCAGGAAGCGTGGAGGGGATGCGGTCCATGCCGTACAGGCGCAGCACTTCTTCGTACAAGTCGATCTCGCGCTCGAGGTCGGGGCGGAAGGTGGGCGCCTCCACGGAAAGCACGCCCTCGGACGCCTCGGACACGCCGCAGCCCAGACGCGTCAGGCAGTCGACGATGAAATCGGCCGGGATGGCGGCGCCCATCATCTTCTGGAAGCGCTCGATGCGAAACTCCAGCATGCGCGGCTCGTCGTTTCGGGCGGGCCACACGTCGACCGCACCCTGGCGCACCGTGCCGCCCGAGACTTCGGCGATCAGGCTCGCGGCGTAATCGGCGCGCGCATCGATGCCGGCATCGTCGACACGGCGCTCGTAGCGCAGGGAGGATTCGCTGATCAAGCCCAGGTTGCGGCTCGTGCGGCTCGTGCGGCCGGGCTCGAACGACGCGGTTTCCAGCAGCACGTTCACCGTGGAATCGGTCACCTCGGAATCGAGCCCGCCCATGACGCCCGCAAGCGCCACGGCGCGCTTCGGCGTGGCGATCACGGTCATGTCGGACGTCAGCTCGCGCTCGGCGCCGTCGAGCGTCGTGAACTTCTCGCCCTCTTCCGCGCCGCGCACGATAACGCGGACGCGGCCGTCTTCGGCGTCAAGCGTGTCGAAGTCGAAGGTATGCAGGGGCTGGCCCAGTTCGAACAGCACGTAATTCGTCACGTCGACGATATTGTTGATCGAGCGCTGGCCGATGGCCGCAAGACGCTCGACCAGCCAGTCGGGGCTCGGCCCCACCTTCACGTTCTCGATCAGGCGGGCGCAGTAGCGCAGGCAGCGGCTCTCGTCGGCGATTTCCACGCTCACCGCATCGGAAACCGGCGCGCCCGCCTGTTCGAGCTCGGCCGCAGGCTCGCACCAATCGCGGCCGTACATCGCGCCCACTTCGCGCGCGAAACCGACCATGGAAAGGCAATCGGGGCGGTTCGGCGTGATTTCCAGATCGAGCACGGTGTCGGTCATGTCCAGGTAGTCGGCGATCGGCATGCCTACGGGAGCATCGGCGGGAAGCACCCAGATGCCGCTGTGCTCGTCGCCCATGCCCAACTCGCGGCGCGAGCAGCACATGCCGCAGCTCGTCACGCCGCGCAGCTTGGATTTCTTGATCTTGAAATCGCCCGGAAGCACCGCGCCCGCCGTGGCCACGGGAAGCTTGATGCCCTGCGCGATGTTCGGCGCGCCGCATACGATCTGCACGGGCTCTTCGGCGCCCACGTCCACCGTGACCACGTGCATATGGTCGCTGTCGGGATGCTCTTCGCAGGTTTCGACGTAGCCCACGACCACGCCGTCGAACGTCGCGCCGAGCGTCTCGACGCCCTCGACGCCCGTACCCGTCAAGTCGAGCCGGTCGCAGAACTCCTGTATATCGGAAGGCACGTCCACGTAATCGGACAGCCACTTCAAAGAAACTTTCATCTTCGGTCTCTTTCTATCGAACGAACCATGCGGGTTTCACGCGCCCGCGACGCCAGCGCCTCGCCGTCTTCGAAAGACGCATCGCCTCGCTTAAGCCGACGGAACCGTCAGAACTGGCGCAGGAAGCGCATATCGCCTTCCAGCAGCATGCGCAGGTCGGGCACGTTGTATTTCAGGCACGCGATGCGCTCGACGCCCATGCCGAACGCGAAGCCGGAATACTTCTCGGGGTCGATGCCCACGAAGCCGTACACGTTGGGGTCGACCATGCCGCAGCCCAGGATTTCGAGCCAGCCCGTGCCTTTGCACATGCGGCAGCGCTCGCCGTTGTGCAGATGGCCCGTGCCGCCGCACACGCCGCAGCTCACGTCGGCCTCGGCGGACGGCTCGGTGAACGGGAAATAATGCGCGCGGAAACGCGTCTTGCGGTCTTCGCCGAACATCTGCTTGCAGAAATACTCCAGCGTGCCTTTCAGGTCGCCGAACGTGATGCCCTCGTCGACGACAAGACCTTCCACCTGGTGGAACTGCGGCAGATGGCTCGGATCGGCCACGTCGCGGCGATACACCTTGCCGGGGGCGATGATATAGATGGGCGGCTTTTGCTCTTCCATCGTATGCACCTGCACGCCCGACGTCTGGGTGCGCAGCAGCACCTTGGATTCGCCGCGCACGGCCGCATGGTCGCCCGAGCGGTCGACCATGTAGAACGTGTCCTGCATGCCGCGGGAGGGATGGTCTTCGGGAGCATTGAGCGCCTGGAAGTTGTAGTAGTCGGTCTCGACTTCGGGGCCTTGCGCCACCGAATAGCCCATGCCGAGGAAGATGTCGGAAATCTCGTCGATGATGCCGCTGATCAAATGGCGCGCCCCCATCTGCTGGGCGCGGCCGGGCAGCGTGACGTCGACCGCCTCGGCGTCCATCTTCGCCAAAAGCTCGGCGCGGGAAAGCTCGGCCTTGCGGGCCTCCAGAGCCGTCTCGACGGCATTGCGCACTTCGTTGGCCGTCTTGCCGACCGTCGCGCGGTCTTCGGGGGCAAGCTGCCCCATGCCGCGCAGATACCCCGTCAGCGTTCCCTTCTTGCCCAAAACGCCTACGCGCACGCCCTCGAGCGCCGCCGTGTCGGCAGCCTGCGCGATGCTTTCGAGCGTCGAAGCCCTCAAGTCGATGAGCTCGTCGATTATCGCCATGTCACCTTCGCCTTTCTTCAACACGGGCCTTCGCCCTCGCCGATGTGCGCCGCCGCTGCGAAAACGCATGGCGCCGATCGAAACGTCGCCGCATTCCAAGCGTCTTGCGCATGCCGACAGCAAAAAAGCCTTCTTTCATCCCGGCGCGCGTTCATGCGCGCATCCAAGGACGAAAGAAGGCTTTCGCGGTACCACCTTGGTTGACGGAGGCCGCACACGGCACGAGAATGCGCGCGTTCGCCCGCCCGGGCCTTCGTCGACGCGAAGAAGGCGCGGCTCGCGAAACGGCCCGCTTCGTCTCGACGAAGACGGGGCGCGAAAACGACGTGCGACGTGCGGGCGGCCGCCCACTCGTCTGTCCTGTGACGGGAACACCCGGCGCGGCTTACTGTACGTCCATGCGTTTCGCGCATAAGAGCGCGAAGTCGGAGGCCCGACGACGCATCCCGCGTTCGGCCGCGCTGCTCGGAAGGGAATCGACGTGCGCTCTGCCGGATTCTTCCAGCCTAGGAATCCTTCTCTGGAGGCTTCGCCTGCACGCCGCTGTCTTCGTCGGCGCATTTGCGTATCGGATGATACAAGGCCGAAGTATAGCGCAACTGCTAGCGCAGGATAAAGCGAATCGCGGCTTTCGCCACAAACCGTCCGCGCATCGGGAATTCCCCGTTTCGCCGCATATGTCCGTCGAAGCATGTATGATGAAACGGATGGGCCGTACAGGCGCATCGCAATCGCACCCCCCGTTTTCCAGGAGCATCTCCATGCAGCAACCCCAAGAACCGCAACCCATGCAGCCCCAGGCTTCGCCGCAGCCCGTCGCCGCTTCGCAGCCCGCGCAGCCGCAGCCTTGGCAAGGCACTGCGCCGCAGCAGCCGGCGCAGCCGCAGCAAGGCTGGCAGACGCCCCAACCGGCGCAGCCGCAGCCTGCTTCGCAGCCGTCCATGCCTGCGCAGCCCTACCCGTCTCAGGGCTTCGACCAGCAGGCCTACCGCCAAGATCAGGCGTACGGGCAGCCCCCTATGCCGGGCTATCAGGCCGTCTATCCGATGACCGAGTTCGACCGCACGCTGCGCCTGATCGCCTTCATCCTGAACATCCTTTCCCTTGTAGCCGCCGCCATCTTGATCATTCCTCTGGCATGGATGATCCCCATGTGCGTCAGGTCGTGGGGCATCTACAAGGGAACCAAGCCGAACACGGTCGCCTTCGGCGTCTGCACGCTGATCTTCCTTTCGCTGATCGGCGGCATTCTGCTGCTCATTTCGAAAAAAGACCGTTAGCCGCACGCTCTCGGAAACGGCGGCGAAACCCGACGCCCCGCCCATCGAAGGCCGAATGTTTTCAGGGGTCGGGCCGTCGAGCCGCCCGATATCTCGAGCCGCCGCGCTTCGCCCTCCCCCGACATGCGGAACCGACGAAACGCGGCGGCGGGCGCGTGCCCGCATGCAAGGAATCCGACTATGGGAATTCTCGAAGACATCGCCGCCTACGAACCGTTCAACGAACAGGAGCGCGTCGATAAAGAAGCCATCCTGCGCGCGCTTGAAGCCGACCCGCGCTGTTTCGAGCGCGAAGCGCAGGCGCATATGACCTGTTCGGCCTGGACCGTCGACGAAGCGTTCGAACAGACGCTTTTCGTCTATCACGACATCTACGATTCCTGGTCGTGGATCGGCGGGCACGCCGACGGCGAACGCGACCTTGCCGCCGTGGCCCTGCGCGATGCGCTGGCAGATTGGAAGGCCGAGCCCCAAGCCGCGCGGCGGCATGGGGTCCTGCCCGCCGTCCATAAAGCGGTCGAACAAATGGGCCAGCGTGTCGCTGTCCATGCCCCTGCCGGTGTCCGCCACGGTGATCTTGACAAATCTCCCCTCCGTTTTCACGCGCACGCGGACACTGCCACCCTTGGGCGTAAATTTAAGCGCGTTGGAGAGGAGATTCAGCAGCAGCTTGCGGATGGCCTCGGCGTCGAGGGCGATGATGCGGCTGTCGCGGTCGGCGAGGAAGTCGAGCTCCACGCCGCGCTGCGCAAAAAGGAAGTCCACCTCGGCGCACACGCTGCGGCAGACGCCGACAATGTCGTCATCGTAGAGCTCGAAGCGCTTGCGCTCGAACAGGTTCCCCGCGTCGGTCAGATTGCTGGTGACGCGGTAGAGCTGGTAATAGCTCTGGTAAAATGCCGCGGCGGTGCGGTCAGTCTTCGGGTCCTTCTCCCGCGTCTCCTGCGGTGCCAGGCGGTCGACCGCCGTGTAGATCGTCGAAAGCGAGGTGCGCAGCTGCAATGCAATATTCGGCAGCACATCCGACAGCATTTTCAGTTCTTCTTCAGTATAATCCCGCATAGCGTCTCCTAATAAAAGTTCTCCTACCGGTAGCATTCACCGCAGGGAGGCGGAGTTTGCGCGGAAAGAATTGGTGTTTTCGCGATAAGCTCACGCTTAGAACGTTTTGTTGTACAGCGTTGTAGTATGAGGGTAGCAAAATTTCGGTCAAAAAGCAAGGAATTTGTGGAAATTATGAAAAAAATAGAATTTTTGCAAAAAAGGACTTGCA
>USEZ01000079.1 GCA_900553775.1 uncultured Slackia sp.
GATCATGGCGCATCCTAGAGGTAAGTCGCACCGCCCGTTTACTTATGACGCGGCATACGGCCGCGACGGGCGAGAGGGTAACCGGTGGGAGCTGGGCCCCGGTGCGCGAGTGTGGGGGCAAAGACTAGGTCAGCCGGAAGAAGAAACGAACATTCAATCGGAAAAGAGGAACGAAACGATGAAGCATCGCGTGTCACTCGTCGGCGCGTTCGTATGCGCCGTCTGCCTTGCCATGGCGCTCGCCGGCTGTTCTCAGACGTCCGCATATACCCCCGAGACGCTTACTCCCACGGTATCTTCGCCGACGATCGGCAAAGACGGAACGCTGCGCGTGGGCGTCGGCGGAGGCGCCCCCTTCATCGTCGCGAGCTCCGACGCGACGTCTTCGGGCCTCGACATCGACGTGGCCGCCGCAATCGCAGGGCAGCTCGGCCTCAAGCTCGAGGTCGTCCCTTTGGGAAGCTCGGCATCGGAGGTCGACATCGATTCCGCCCTGAAAAAGGGCGATGTCGACATCGTCATGAGCGCGACTTCTTCCGATAAAAGCGGCAGCGTATGGGTGTCCGATCCCTACACGCAGACGGGCGTCGCCCTGTTCGCGCCCGAAGGCACCGCGGCTCCGACGCGCGATTCCTCCCCCGAGATCGCGGCGCAATCCTCCTCGACGAGCGCCTGGGCCGTCACCAACGCATTCGGCGACGACGCCCTGGTGGCAAAGGCCGATCTGCTCTCGGCGCTTTCCGCGATCGAAACGAAAGACGCCCAATACGTCGCCGCCGATGCCGTCATCGGGACGTATGCGGCCCTTGGGCAGAATGTCGACGTGCAGCCGGTGGCGATGCTCGGCAGCGTCGGAGGCTACGGCGTCGCCGTCGCTGCCGACAACGCCGACCTTCAGAAAGCGGTTTCCGATGCGCTCGCGGCCATTTCCGGCAACGGCGTCGTCTCGACGATCTGCTCGAAATGGCTCGGCTCCGCGCTCGACCTTTCCGCCCTGCCGTTCATCGAGGTCTCGTCGAGCGCATCTCCGGGGGCCAAGGCGGCCACGACCGGCGCGCAAGACGACGGCTCGGAAGAGGCGGACGGATCTTCTGCATCCTCCGACGACGAGCAGGTCGCGCCCAATGAAGATGCGGGGTCGAACGCCGTGCTTCCCGGCGGCGTCGTCGCGGGCGGCACGGCGGATGCGTCTGCCGCTCAGGGAGTCGGCACGGACGCAACGGGCGGTCTGGCCGCATAGGCTTCTCTTTCTATGAAATTTCGCGAAAACAATGCGAGGTCTTCCCACGAGGGAAGACCTCGCATTGTTTATATGCTATCTTTTTAGTATCAATTAAGAAGAAGATATCGGAGGGTTCCATCCATGCTTGAATTGAAAGACCTTGTATTCGAGGTTCCCGTCGAAGAGGGCTCTTCGCAAACGAAGCGGATCATCGACGGCCTTTCCCTGACCGTCGATGACGGCAAGTTCACGGTCATCACGGGCCCCAACGGCGGCGGCAAGTCCACGCTCGCCAAGCTCATCATGGGCATCGAGCAGCCTACGTCGGGCTCCATCGTGTTCAACGGACAGGACATCACCCACGCTTCGATCACCGAGCGCGCCAAGCTCGGCATCGGCTACGGATTCCAGCAGCCTGCGCGTTTCAAGGGCATGAAGGTGAAAAAACTGCTCGAACTGGCGGCGGGAAAACGCCTTCCCGCGCTTGAATGCAACGAGTATCTCGCCAAAGTGGGGCTGTGCTCGGCGGCGTATCTGACGCGCGAGGTCGACAAGAGCCTTTCGGGCGGCGAAGTCAAGCGCATCGAAATCGCCACCATGCTCGCCCGCGACCCGAAGATGGCCATCTACGACGAGCCCGAGGCGGGCATCGACCTGTGGAGCTTCGACCGCCTGACCGAGACGTTCCGCGACATCCACGAGGCGCGCGACGACCGCAGCATCGTGATCATCTCCCACCAGGAGCGCATCATCCAGCTCGCCGACGATATCGTCTGTTTGCGCGACGGGCGTATCGAGGAGATGGGAGCGCGCGAAGAAATTCTCCCGAAACTCGGCCTGGCCGATCGCGGGCAGCATGGCTGCCAGCTCACGAAGCCGACCGAACTGCACCTTACCGAGATTTCCACGAATTGCTAAGGAGTTACGCCATGGCGGACCTTTCCACGATAGACGAGAAGCTGCTCGAGCAGATCGCCGATTTGCACGGCATGCCGCGCGGAGCGTTCAACATCCGCAAGGACGGACAGCTGGTGGAGCGCCACTCGAGCGCCAACATCACCATCGAGGCCTTCACCGACAAGCAGGGCATCAGAATCGATATCGCGCCCGGGACGAAAAACGAGACGGTGCATATCCCGGTCATCATGACCAAGGCGGGAATGACCGATGTGGTCTATAACGACTTCCATATCGGCGACGATGCCGACGTCACCATCATCGCCGGGTGCGGCATCCACAATTCGGGAGACGAGAAATCCGAGCATGACGGCATCCACAGCTTCTGGCTCGGCAAAAACGCCCGCGTCCGCTACCTCGAGAAGCACTACGGGGAAGGCGAAGGCACGGGGGAGCGCGTCTTGAATCCCACGACCAACATCTATATGGCGGCCGGTTCGCATTGCGACATGGAGACCACGCAGCTGCGCGGCGTTTCGTCCACGGTGCGCGACACCTTCGCCGAGCTCGACGCCGGCGCGAAGCTCGTCTTGACCGAGAAGCTTCTGACCCATGGCGCGCAGACCGCCACGTCGAATATGACCGTGCGCCTGAAGGGCGAGGATTCAAGCGTCCAGGTCATTTCGCGCAGCGTTGCGCAGGACGATTCCGTCCAGATCTTCAACCCGCTGGTCATCGGCGAGGCGGCATGCCGCGGGCATGTGCAGTGCGACGCCATCATCATGGGATCGGCCAAGGTGAAGGCCATTCCCGGCATCGAGGCGGCAAGCGAAGACGCCCAACTCATCCATGAGGCGGCCATCGGCAAGATCGCAGGGGACCAGATCGTCAAGCTGATGACGCTCGGCCTGACCGAGGAGGAGGCCGAGGCCGAGATTCTCGACGATTTTCTCTCGTAGGCTCGTTCGAGCGTGTCGGCGTGCGTTCGGCATGCTATGGATATTCGAGGCAAGGCCCGCATGTACGCGGGCCTTGCCCGTATAATGAGAGCTTCTATGGTACGTACGGCCGAAACGCCGGAAACGAAGGGGCATCGTATGGCGCATGATCGAGAATACCGCGAGCAGACCGAAGAAGACCTGGAGAACATCCCTCCGATGAGCGGCATGCAGAAGGCCATTCTTGCCATTGCCGCCGTGGTGCTTGCCGCGGTCATCGCGTATATCGCGTTCTTGTAATCGGAAGGCCGATCTGATCGGCGCCGCAGACGGTCGGCCGTCTGCGGAGGGAGAAAGGAAAGCGAGCCATGGCGAAGCATGCCAAACATGCACGCACCGACGATACCGAAGCGAAGAAGTCCGATTCCGCACAGGCGAAATCCGTCCCGTCTGATGCGTCGCCGCAGAAAGGGGGCGAATTCGTTGCGTCCGCGCACCATCACAAGGCGTCCCGGCGCATGCGTATCGTGCTGATCGTCGTCTCGGTCGTGCTCGTGCTGCTGATGGCGGCTCTGGGATATTTCGCCTGGATGCTTGTCAACGAGGCAAGCGACGCGGCGTCGTATCAAAGCACCGTGCAGACCGAGAAGGTCGACAAGGGCGAGTCCGCCCCTGCAAGCGACGCGGGCAAAAGCGCGGCGGCGCGCAAGGAAGCGCCCCGTTTGGCCGACTTGATCGGCAAAAGCGAGAACGAGGCGATCGAGGCCATCGGCCGCGGCGCCACGGAGACCTCCGCGAAGGACATAACCGAAGAAACCGGCGAGGGCGACGACAAGACCACGGAGGTCGTCGGCCGCAGCGTGACGCTTGCACTGACCGACGAGACGACCGACGCGAAGGGCAATACGCCCTCGGTGTATCTGACGCTCGACAAAGACGGGACGATTCTCGAAGCGGGCTATTCCGCTTCCGTGGGATCGCTGGGCTACGGCGACGTGAGCTTCGTCGATGCGGTGACCTCGGAGCATCTTGTCGAGAATCTCGTGGACGCCGCAGGTATGGAAATCGAGGAGGGCTCGATCGAGATGCCTGCGGTCGAGGACTACCGCACCTATGCCGATGACGGCAAGACGATAGCCCAGGAGCTGTATACCTTCGGCGGCGAAGCATCCGGCTCCGACGGATCTTCGTATGCCTGGTCGTGCAAGCTGAGCTACGACTATTCCGCGGCGAACGTATCGGGCAATCTCGCCGATACGATCAGACAGGTATACGTCTACGTCAAGGCCGCCTCGTAAAGAAAGGCGGGAAAACATCCGCCCGGGCCGCGTCGAAAGCGATTTCGACGCGGCTTTTTTGCGTTTGCGACCCTGAAACGGGAGCGAAGGCCGTGCGTTTGCGCGGCCTTCTCGCCGTCTTCTGAAGGCCGCTGCCCGATTATTTGCCGTGCAGGCCACTTTAGCACTCTACTATGCTAAAGTATCTTGCAGACAAGAACGAACGGAAAGGTGGCGAGGCCGTGAAGCCGGTATGCCCGCGGGGTTTCAGAGACATCATGCCCGAAGAGGCGTTGCGTCGCGAACGGATAGTGCGTACGGTGGGCGATGTATTCGCCCGGCGCGGCTACCTTCCCGTCGAGACTCCGCTTCTCGAAGACAAACGCTCGCTGGAAAAGGCGGCATGCGTGCAAGACTCTGCATTCCAGCTGTTCGACAGCGACGGGCGTCTGCTTATGGTGCGAAGCGATCTGACCATGCCGATCGCGCGTCTCGTCGCCACGAGGCTCGAACGTGCGCGCGCGCCGTTCCGTCTTCGCTATGCGGCCCCTATCGTGCGCGACCAGGATCGATTCATGGGCCGGTCTCGCCAGTTCACGCAGATGGGCATCGAGTTGATCGGGGAAAAGGGACAGGCGGCCGATATCGAGGTGCTTTCCTTGGCGGCCGACGCCCTCGACGCGGCGGGCGTGGCGGGTTGGCGCATGGCGTGCGGCAGCGTAAGGCCTATGAAAGACCTGCTGTCCGTTTTGCCGCTTTCCGATTGCCAGCGTCGCGACGTGCTCGCCCTCGTGCATGCCTCCGATTTGGTGGGTCTCGACGATTTCGTCTCGTCGTTGGATATAGGCGATGCGGCGAAGCGCGCCGTTTCTCTTTTGTGCCGCATCGGAGGCGACGCGTCCTGTCTTGCTCGGGCGCGGGGCCTGCTCTCTTCGTGCGGCGCCGGCGAAGAGGGGATAGACGAGGTGGAAGGCGTGCTGTCCGCCGCCCGCGCCCTCGGGTTCGCCGACAGGATAACCGTCGATTTCACCGTGATGAATTCTTTCGATTACTACACGGGCGTCGTTTTCGGCGTCTATGCCGACGGGGTGTCGGGCGCGATCGGATCGGGCGGGCGCTACGACGAGGCATTCTCGCGTCTCGGAAAGGCCGACCTGCCGGCGGCCGGGTTCGCCTTGTCGCTCGAGCAGATAGAAGAGGCGCTTTGCCGCCTTCCGGGCGAACGGCGCGCCCCGTTGCGCGTGGCCGTTCCGAAGGGGTCTTTGTTCGCCGATACGGTCCGTCTGTTCGACAAGGCGGGTCTCGACGTGGAATCGCTGCGCGAGCCGGGCAGGCGCCTGGTCGTGCATGCGGGCGATATCGACTACGTGATCGTGCGGCCGAGCGATGCGCCGGCGTTCGTCGCATCGGGAGGCGCCGATTGCGGCATCTGCGGAAACGATTCGCTGATAGAGGCGGGCCTCGACGTGGTCCAGCTGCTCGACCTCGGTTATGGCGCATGCCGCTTCGTCGTGGCCGAGCCGCGCGATGCCGCAGGCGCGGCCGACGAGCGACGCGCCCGTTTCGGCAGCATACGCGTAACGACCAAATATCCCCGCATCGCGCAGTCGTATTACGAACGCAAAGGCGAGCAGGCCGATATCGTGGTGCTGCATGGAAACATCGAGCTCGGCCCCATGGTCGGCATGGCCGAGCGCATCGTCGACATCACCGCGACGGGAACCACCCTGCGCGAAAACGGCCTGAGAATCGTCGACGACGTGCTCGAATGCAGCGCCCGCTTTTTCGCGAATCCCGCGCGCATGCGCTGCGACGATCGCATCAGAACGCTTGCGGACACGCTTGCCGCCTCGAGAAAGGAACCTGCATGAAAACCATCCGCCTTGCCAAGGGTGCTCGCCTGAGCGCGGACGCCCTTCCTCGCCAAGGGGTTTTGCCCGCCTCCGTCATGGAGGCCGCCGAAAAGATAGTAGGCGAGGTCAAGGAGCGCAAAGACGCCGCCCTGCGCGAGTTCTGCCTGAAATTCGACGGCGTCGAGCCCGCATCTTTCGCGGTCGACCCCTCGGAGATGGATCGCGCCGTCGAGCGGGTCGATCCGGCGTTTCTTTCCGCGCTTGAGAAGGCGGCTTCCCAAATACGCGATTTCCACGCGCGCGAAGTATCCCAATCGTGGTTCACGACGCGCGACGACGGAACCATCCTGGGCGTGAAGGTCACCCCCGTCTGCTCGGCGGGCATCTATGTGCCGGGAGGCCGCGCCCAGTATCCCTCGACCGTGCTGATGAACGCCATCCCCGCCAAGGTGGCGGGCGTGAAGCGCGTCGTGATGGCGACGCCCCCTCAGCGAGGCGGCATCATCTCGCCGTATACGCTCGCCGCTGCGAAAATCGCGGGCGTCGACGAAATCTATGCGGTCGGCGGCGCCCAGGCCATCGCCGCGCTCGCCTATGGAACCGAGTCCATTCCCCGCGTCGCCAAAATCACCGGTCCCGGCAACGCGTATGTCGCCGCGGCGAAGCGTATCGTATCGGGCGATGCCGGCATCGACATGGTCGCAGGCCCCAGCGAGGTCTGCGTGCTCGTCGACGGGACGGCCGACGCGACGGTGGTGGCCGCCGATTTGATGGCTCAGGCCGAACACGACCCTTTGGCCGCCTGCTATCTGGTCACATGCGACGAGGCGTTCGCCGTGCGCGTCCAAGAGCGCATCGAGGCGCTCGTCTCTTGCAGCCCGCGTGCGGCCATCACGAAAGAATCGCTCGATAGCCAAGGGGTCGTGGTCGCGGCCTGCGACATGGCCGCCGCGATCGACGCGGTCAACACGATCGCTCCCGAGCATCTCGAGCTGCATTGTCGCGACGCCATGGCGCTTCTGGGCTCCATCGAAAACGCGGGGGCGATTTTCGTCGGTCCTTGGAGCTCCGAGCCGCTCGGCGATTACGTGGCGGGTCCGAACCACACGCTTCCTACGGGCGGCACGGCGGCGTTTTCGAATCCGCTTTCGGTCGGAGATTTCGTCAAGCGCTCTTCGGTGGTGTGCTATACGCCCGCAGGCCTTGCCGCCGACGGCCCCGCCGCCCAGACGCTCGCCCAGGCGGAAGGGCTATGGGCCCATGCGCTTTCGGTCGGGCTGCGCCGCACGCTGATGGAGTCGGGCCTCGAGCGTCTCGACGGCGTCGATCTGGGAGACATCGGCCGCATCGCCTGGCCCGACGATCTTCGCGCCCCGCGGGAAAGGGCGTGACGTCATGGCATGCGACGCGAAAATCCGCATGCGCGACGAATTTCTGGACCTGAAGCCCTACGATCCGGGATTCTGCGCCCAGGAGGTCGTCGTAAGCGCGAACGAGAATCCCTTCGGCATGCCCGACGACGTGCGCGCGGCCGCGCTCGACGCCGTGGCGAAGGTCGCTTTCGAGCGCTATCCCGATCCGCTCGCCGACGCCTTGCGCGATGACATCGCCGCGTGGCACGGCCTCGACAGGTCGCGCGTCGTCGTCGGAAACGGAGGCGACGAGCTGCTGTTCGATTTGCTTCTGGCATTCGGCGGGCCCGATCGCGTGCTTATCGACTGTCCGCCGACATTCGGCATCTATGCGCTTTACGCCAAGCTCACCGGAACGCGGGTGCGCAGCATCGCGCGCGACGCCGCCGATTTCTCCCTCGATGAAAAGGCGATCGAGCAGGCGGCTTCGCAGGCCGATATCGTGATGCTCGCTTCGCCGAACAACCCGACGGGAAACACGCTCGATCCCGCATGGATCGCCGCCCTTTCTCGCCGCGTCCGCGGCTTCGTGGTGGTCGACGAGGCGTACGGCGAATTCGCCGACGATGCGACGTCATGCATCGGGCTGCTGGAATCCTGCGACAACGTGGCGGTTCTGCGCACGTTTTCGAAAGCTTTCGCTTCGGCGGGGCTGCGATGCGGCTATCTGCTTGCGCCGCCCGCCCTCGTCGAGGGGATAGCCGCCGTCCGTCAGCCGTACTCGGTCGACGTCGTAAGCCAGGCGATAGCGCGCGTCGTCGTCGGCATGCGGGCGTCTTTCGCCCCGTCTGTGTCGGCCATCAAAAGCGAGCGGGCGCGCATGGCCGAAGGCTTGGCAAGGATCGACGGCGTGTCCGTATGGCCGAGCGAAGGGAATTTCCTGCTTGTGCGCATGGCTCATGCGCACGCGGTCTACG
>USEZ01000080.1 GCA_900553775.1 uncultured Slackia sp.
AGGTACAGCGACGTCGTCTCGCGGTCGCGCGCGGTGACGGCGCCCGTTTCGGGGTTCCAGGCGCTTTCCAAGCTGCGCACGCTGGTGGTGCCCACGGCCACCACGCGCCCGCCGTGCGACGGGATGCCGCCGAGGCGGCCGCCCTGCACCCGCTTCCCGCGCGCCATGGAGTCCACGGCCGTCTCGCGCAGCCAGTCGCTCGCGGACTCGACGGCGTCTTCGAACGTATCGCCGAACGTGCCGCCGTCCATGTCGAGGGGGTCGGCGACGAAGAAGCCCTCGTCTTCGTAGATCTCGAATTCCCGGATGTATATCATGGTTCCCTCCAAACCGCCGGCGCGGCGGGCCTACCTGAGGCCCGCCTGGCGAAGGATCTTCTTGGCTATCTCGTCGGGTATCTCCCTGTGGCGCTTCACCATCACGGTCACGTCCCCGTTGGTGAAGTGCTCGTGGTTCGTCCCGCCGTCGGACCAGAAGCCTCCCTTTTCCAGCTGCCGCACCAGCTCCCTTCTCTTCGTCATGTCCTTCCTTCCGACGGATTAAATATTAGCAAATGTTAAGGTATAGGTCAATATATTATTAGCACGTGCTAATGGTTTTATCTATCGTCCATCGGCGATGCGCGGCTCGTCGGCCTCCACGAACACGGACACGCGCTCGCAGCCTTCGGGGGCGTCCGCGCGCTCGTAGGGCGGCACGGCGCGCCCGTCGGCCAAGGCGGCCGCGATCCACGTCTTCATCGCGTCGGCCGCCATGAACACCGCGTCGCGGCAGTCGTCGCCGCACGTGAAGCACCCGGGGAGCGCGGGCACCTCCACGCTGTAGCCGCCCTCTTCCTCGGGGGTGAGGATCGCGTCGTATATGTACTTTCCCATTCTCTATCCTCTCGTCCAGCGGAGCGGCTAAAGCCGCCGCCTCGCATCTCATGCTTCACAACGGCGCAAAAATGGCGTAGTATGTTCCAATCAAGAGGTTTTCGATGACCGACTTGGGAAGGAACAAAGCTGGGTTCCCGAATGGGGGTAGGCCTTACGGCTTAGAATTCCCTTGCTCCTGGGGTCGGTCATCGAAGGCCTCTTTCTTTTTCGAGAGCGCCTGCTTCGCCTCGTCTATGGCTCCCGACGGATTCGCCTTCAGCACGGCGAAGATGTCGTCTATGGCCTGCTGCGAGTAGGCGTACCACGCGCTTTCCGACCCCATGTTCGTATTCGTCGAATATCGCTGGTCGTCTTTCATCCCGTAAAGCTTGGCGAAAAGGTTGAAGTCGGAGGTCGTGAACGACGGCTTCGCGCACCCGCCGCATTCGAGCTTTATTCCCGCCTTGGAGACCTTCCTGTTCACCGCCTCGACGACCGCCTTTGCCCTGAACGGGTATTTGTCCTTCGGGTCGACGACCTGCTTCAGGATGGCAACGGGCATATCGGAACCGGAATCGATTCGGAACTCCAGGTCGGCATCCTTCCTCTTCGTCATTCTCAGCTCAGTCGTGTATGTGAAGGCGTACCGCCTGTTTCCGTCTTCGTCGGCGTTCGAAAGCACATCGCTTCTGGCGGATATCATCCTGCCGACCACCTCGGGGGAATATCTCGCCCTGCACTCCTCCATGTCGACGGATGATCTCCGGACCGAGAGCATGAGGTGGTTCTCGGGTATCCGGTCGCTTATCTCTATGCCCATGAGCTCGCGCGCTTTCCTGTCGTAGTTCTCGACGCACGCCTGGAGAATCGGGGCGTAGATTCCCTCGTATTCCTCCACTACGAAATGAGTGCTTGTGTTCCTGAGGTCGACGACCCTCTCGAGGTTCCTTCTGAGGGGGTCGTTCGCATTGGTGAACACCTTCCTGATGCAGTCGTCGAGCGAAAGCGTCCTGCCGTTCTTCCCCGGATAATAGATCGCCTCCTCTCCGCGCCTTTTCGTTATGAACGCCTTCAGAAGCAGCTCCCATGCGTTGCAGAGGAAGAAGGCGCACCCTTCCACTCTGTATTTGATGGTCGGCCTGTTGTACAGCTCTATGGCGAGGATGAAGGCCTCTTGCGACTTGTCGCAAAGCCTTTCCACGGTGTCGATCACTGGCGTTCCTTTCGTATATTCCCGCGTTGCCGCCTCTTCTTCATCAGGCAGATGCCGCTTTCCGCGTGCGCCCATCCTACACCGCCTCGCTCACGACGCCGGAAGATGAAGGATGTTCGGCTTCCTCCCGGCTTTCGCCCGCCGCCGCGCGGGCCGTCATCGATATGGTGTGCCTCCACTGGGGCGAGCACGCGCGGTAGTTCCGCATAAGCTCGGATTCTTCGGGGGGAAGGCTCGCCGGCGCCTCCTGGCGAGGGTGCTCGTCGTACCATCCAAGAAGTTCGTTGGGGTCAACCTTGAAGATCTCGCACAGTTTCCAGACCATTTCGGCATTGGGAAATGAAAGGTCTCTTTCCCACGACTGAATCGTCCTAAACGATTTCCCTGCGGCCTTGGCAAGCTCTTGTTGAGTCATGCCTGCCGCTTCTCTTCTGGCCCTGATATTTAGGTTCATGGCTCCTCCATTTATCGACAGCCTAATTATATACAAAAAAATGTCTATGCACAAAAAAATGTTGCCATAATGCTTGACTAGGACATAAAAATGTCTATTATTGAGTTCAGACACACAGAAAAATGTCTGAAGGAGGCACCCATGAAGCGAAGCGAAGGAGTTTTCGACGGCGTGGCGGCGCTCATCGCAGGCGCCGAGTTCGCCTGCTTCGGGTTCGGCCTCGGTTGGGTGTGCCGCAAATCGAATGAATCGGAATGAAAGGGAGGCGTATGCAAGTGACCGGATACAGCGCGGACGTTTTCGCGCGGAACCTGCGAATGCAGCGCGCCGGCATGGACATAAGCCAGCGCGAGCTCGCCGACATGGCGGGCGTGGACATCACGACGGTCCACAAATACGAGGACGGGGCCATGACCCCGGGGGCGGACAAGCTCTTCGCGATATGCGAGGCGCTCGGATGCTCGCCGAACGTCCTCATGGGATGGGGGCGGCGATGAGGATGTTCCGCATCTCGGCGGCCGCATGCGTCGCGCTCTTTGCGGCGTCTGCGGCCGCGTGCGACCTCGGCGCGCCCGCGTGGGCGAGCGTGGCCCTGTTCTTCGCAGCCGTGGCCGCGGCCGGGTGGGCGCTCGGCGCATGGCGGGCGTTCGCCCGGCCGGGCGACTAGCCGCAAGGCATCGCACCTTGACAACCAAATAACGCTTTAGCTCACTGAACCATCGGAGCGGGCGCGCGTCGGACACCCAGCGCGCTCCTGATCGCGGCGACCGCGGCGCGCGTCCGTTCCGGCTGTTCGGGAAAGAAAGGAGGAAGGTGGCTATGAATCGCCGCAAAGGATCCCTCGACGGCGTGGCGGCGCTCGCGCTCGCCGGCCAGATGTTCTTCCTCGCCCTGTTCGTATTCGGCTGGGCGGGAGGCGCGGACCTCCCGTACGCATTCATCGCGGGCGCTGAATTCGCATGCTTCGGGTTCGGCCTCGGCTGGTCATGCCGACGATGACGCGCCGGACGGTGTTGCGTCTGGAACCGCATCCTTGTCCGGCACGGGCCTTTCGCCTCGTATCGCACGACGTGGTCGATCCCCGATGCTTCCGCGACCAACGGACCCTTGGCTGCATTGCTTCCTCCGAGGCCTTTTCGGCCTTCCCGAAGCGAATGCGCCCCGCCAGGCCGTGCGGCCAGTCCCGGGCATGACTCGGTCTTTGGGATACGGCGCCGCCCGGCGTTTCCAGCCGCCGGCTTTGTCAGTCCTGCTCATGCGGAGCCACCCGCACGGCCAGGTCTGTTCACGAG
This sequence comes from uncultured Slackia sp., assembly GCA_900553775.1. Classification (GTDB taxonomy): domain Bacteria; phylum Actinomycetota; class Coriobacteriia; order Coriobacteriales; family Eggerthellaceae; genus Slackia. Next base: position 3,817 of record USEZ01000080.1, read on the forward strand.
GACCGTACGTTCAAAACGTTGGTCAATTCGACCACCTCCTATGCAAGCAAGGCCGTTTGAACGAATTGCAATTCTACCACGTGAACACGTGGCCAACAGAAAGGAGGCTCCGCATGAGATTCGAGCTGGCGAGAGAAAGGAAACGCGCGGGCTACGCGACGCAGAGATGCTTCGCCGAGGCGTTCGGCGCGAGCCGGCGCACCGTGGAGGACTGGGAGCGCGGGGCGTGCTGCCCGTCCGTGCTGACGGCGGCGAGGGTCGCCGAGTTCCTGAAGTGCTCGCTCGACGACCTGGTCGGAGAAGAAGGGGACGCAGGGCCTGATTCGGCAGGCCTTGCGTCGGAAACGAAAGGAGAAACGGATGAATGACAAGAAACGCCGAGACGCGGCAGTCACATACGCGTCGTTCCTCGGCTTCGAGCGGGGCGAATGCACGCTGCTGGAGCTGGACGACGGCTTCGGCCTCTTCACGGTCGGCGGGGTCGAGTACCTGGTCGTCAGGAGCTGCGAGGTCGTCGGCGGCGAAGAGCCGGAAAAGGAGCCGGGGCGCGGCGTGTTCGCCGGGATGGCGGAGGCCGCGGGGCTTCCCGCGAAGCTCGGGTACACGGCGCGAGAGGTCGCGGCGGCGACGGGAGTGAGCTATTCGGCGGTGTGCCAGTGCGCGGCGGACGGGACGCTCGAAAGCTACCTGCCGCGCGGCATGAAAAGGGGCCGGCTGATGACGCCGGCGATGGTGGACGCCTGGCTGGAAGGAGGAAGGTGAATGGCAGGAAAAGAGAAAGCGCACGGGAACTTCTTGGCCGATGCCCGCGCGCTTGCAAAAAGCGACCCGTTTCTCAACGAGTTCACTCCGAGGATGTTAGCACAGTGCGCCGTCCGGTCGGCGTGCTGCATCGCGCTCATCGCGATTCTTCTGTTCGCAGTGAAAGGATGGGTGGTCACGTGGTACTAGCAGACGACGCCGGAATCATGGCGTTCGAGAACGCGCAATTCGGAACCATTCGCGCAGGCATGAACGACGGCGAGCCGTGGTTCATCGCATCAGACGTTTGCGCGGCGCTCGGTCTTGCGAACGTGACAAACGCTGTTCGCCGACTGGACGATGACGAAACGACCCTTATTTCAATTAAGGGTCGCGAGATAAACGCCGTTAACGAACCCGGCCTTTACTCGATGGTTCTTTCGAGCCGCAAGCCTGAAGCCAAGGCCTTCAAACGCTGGGTCACCCACGAGGTCTTGCCGGCCATCCGCCGCACGGGCGGCTACATCGCCGCGAAGCCGGACGAGACGCCGGAGGAGATCATGGCCCGCGCGCTGCTCGTCGCGAACGACACGATGCGGCGGCAGCGCGAGCGCATCGAGGGGCTTTCCGCCGAGAACGCGGAGCTGCGGCCCAAGGCGCTCTTCGCCGACGCGGTGGCCGCGAGCGACGGCACGTGCCTGGTGGGCGAGCTCGCCAAGATGCTTCGCCAGAACGGCGTGGACATAGGCCAGAACCGCCTGTTCGGCTGGCTGCGCGACAACGGCTGGCTGGGCAGGTCCGGGTGCAACCGCAACGTGCCGACGCAGCGCGCGATGGACATGGGCCTCTTCCGCATCAAGGAGACGGCGGTCACGCACAGCGACGGGCACGTCACGGTCACCCGCACGCCCAAGGTCACCGGCAAGGGCCAGCGGTATTTCGTGGACAAGTTCATCGAGGACGAAGGGAGGCTGTTCCCGTGCGCGTGACGAAGGAGCAGGTCGAGCGCCTCGCCAAGGCGAAGGCCGAATACGACCGCGCGATCGACTGGATCGCCCACGGCGAGCAGGCCGAGCGCAGCGGCCACATCGAGCCGACGCTGACGACCGAGAGGCTGCGCGACATGGCCGACGCCGCCGGCGCGCCCGCACCGCACTGTCCACGGCCGCATGTTCGCGGCCTTTCGTGTTTATAGGAGGCATCGCCGCATGGTGTCCCTCGACTACATCCGCCGGTCGGCCAAGCGCAACGCCGCGCATACCGTGGCCCGCGCGTTCCTGCGCGCCCCCGGGCTGGACCCCGCGAAGCACACGGCGCGCTCATGGGAGCACGAGACGTACGCCGGGCTGCGGTCCTGCATGGCCAACCACGGCTCGCCGATGGACGGCAGGCGCTGACGATGGACCCGAGGCGCGCCAACGGAACTCGGCGCACGGCGCTGCGGCGCGAGTTCGCCGCGTCCGACGCCCCCTGCTGGCTGTGCGGCATGCCGATACCGCGCGGCGTCTGCCATACGCATCCGTACGCGATGGAGCTTGACGAGGTGGTTCCCGTGAGCAAGGGAGGCGACCCGCTCGACCGCGCGAACATCAGGCGAGCGCACCGCTGCTGCAACCAGTGGCGCGGGGGCATGGACGCCGCCGACGCGGCGAAGGTCGCCGACGCCGCCCGCGCGATGTTCGGCATGTGGTCGTGCCCCGCCGAGTTCGTCCTGTTCGCGAGGAACGCGAGATCGCGCGCGTCGAATGAAAAAGGGGAAAGAAAAAACAACGTCGCCGTCATGACGTCGCGCGAATGGTGACGCGGCGCGGAAGACCCGGCGGGGAGGCCCCGGCCCCCGCCGCCAAGGCCGGCCCTGCGGCATAGGGCCGCCACACCAAGGCCCGCAAATCCACATCTGCAGACAAGGAGGAACGATGGGCAGAACCAAGTCGATAGCGAAAACGTCCACCTCCATCGCCGCAGCGTGGGAGAAGGGCGGCGAGATCGAGGCGACGCGACAGTCTGTGCGCAAGTACGCCGAGGTGATAGACGTGACGGAGAGCGGCCGCGACATGAAGCCGCTCATCACGGGCATGTTCGAGGCAATCGACCGCCTCAAGGCGCTCGAAGAGGCCGAGGCCGCGCGCGAGGGCGACACGCCGCTCTCGCAGATCCTGGGAATGGGCGATGGCGTCTAGGCGCGGATGCCAGCAGGCCACCTACTCCTGGTGCGACAGCTACGGCCGCACCGAGGGACGCGCCGCGACCGAGCTGGCCAATGCCTACGGCATGGCGCCGCATCCATGGCAGGCCGGCGTCCTGAACGACTGGCTCGCCCTGGACGATTCGGGGCGGCTGCTCAACTCGCTGTGCCTGCTGGACGTCCCCAGGCAGAACGGCAAGACGGGCGTGTGCGACCCGCGCGAGACGTGGGGGCTTGTCAAGCGCGGCGAATGGATCCTGCACACCGCGCAGGAGTACCAGACCGCCAAGAAGGCGTTCGACCGCCTGCGCGCGAAGTTCGGTGACTGCAAGAACGACCCGCGCGCCCGATACCCCGAGCTCAACCGCCTCGTGGAGCGTTACACCACGTCGGCCAACCAGATGGTGCTCGACCTCACCAACGGCGGGCACATCGAGTTCCGCACGCGCGGCAGCTCGACGCAGATGGGCAGAGGCGGCACCTTCGACCTGGTGGTCGTCGACGAGGCGCAGGACTACACCGACGAGCAGGACGCGGCGCTCTCGCCGCTCAACTCGGCGGCGCCCCACGGCTCGCCGCAGACGATCCTCATGGGCACGGTGCCCGACCCCAAGCGCGGAAGCGCCGGCGAGGTGTTCGTCCGCCTGAGGTCGATGCTCAGGGATTCCCCCGAGCGCGGCTTCTGCATCCACGAATGGAGCGTCGCGGAGCTGCCGGAAGACGTGGTCGACCGAGACCTCTGGTACATGACGAACCCCTCGCTCGGCTACCAGCTGCTAGAAAGCGCGCTTCTGAAAGACTCGAAGTCCATGACGCCCGAGAAGTTCGCGATGGAGCATCTGGGATGGCATCCGTCGTTCGTCGCGGCGGCGCAGCATCCCATCAGCGCGGCCTCGTGGGCCAAGGCCAAGACCGGAGCGCCGCCCGAGGACGGCGTGAAGGCATACGGGGTCAAGTTCTCGCCCGACGGCGCGTCGGCGGCCCTGTCCGTCGCGATACGCCCGGACGAAGGCCCCGCCTACGTCGAGCTCGTGCGCTGCTTCCGTCCGTCCGACGAGCTGGGCGACATTGCCGAGTGGCTGGGGACGCGCCAGGACGAGGCGGCGGTCGCGGTCATCGACGGACAGGGCAGCGCGCAGACGCTGCACGACCGCCTCCGCGACGAATACGGCGTGCCGCGCGACTGGGTAGTGAGGCCGACGGTCGCGGACGCGACTTCCGCGTACTTCGCCATCGCGAACGCGGTGGAGGAAGGAACGCTCGAGCACTTCGGCCAGGAGCCGCTGGACGATTCCGCGACGAAATGCGCGAAGCGCCGCATCGGGACGAAGGGCGGCTGGGGCTTCGAGTCGGCCGACGGCGCCGACGCGTGCCTCGTCGAATCCGCCGCGCTCGCCCACTGGGGCGCGACGACCACCAACAGAGACCAACGCAAGGAGCTGCTGATCGGATGGTAGACACCCACAATCTCGCGGCGGCGCGCGGCATGTCCGGCGAGGACGAGGACACGCTCCGCCAGCTGCTCGACGTGTACCGCGAACGCCTTCCGAGGAACCGCGAGCTGACCGCCTACTACGAGGCCAAGCAGCAGACCCCCTCGATCGGCGTGGACAACATCCCCGAGAACGTGAGGGTCGGCGCGCGCTGCGACTGGGCGTCCAAGGCGGTCGCCAGCGTGTCGGAGCGCGTCAGGATGGACGGCTTCGGGTTCGCCGGAGACTACCGCGACCCCGTGCTCGAAGAGGTGGAGCGTACG
>USEZ01000081.1 GCA_900553775.1 uncultured Slackia sp.
GGAGATGGAGCGGTGCTGCTTGGGCGTGAACTCGGCGATGAGCGAGGTGGCTATCGGGTAGTCGGCGCCTACGAACACGCCGATGAAGAAGCGCGCCGCCACGAGCTGGAGCGGGTCGGCGCAGAACACGCTCAGGATGGAGAAGGTTCCGATGGCCACGATGTCGACGATGAACATCTTCTTGCGCCCGATGAGGTCGGTGATGTAGCCGCCCGCCACGGTTCCCACCAGGATGCCCAGCATGACCGACGCGCCGATCAACGCGCTTTCGCCCGCCGTAAGGCCGAACAGCGGCGCTATCTGGGTAAGCGCCACGCCGATCAGGGAAAGCACGTAGCCGTCGAGAAACGACCCGCCGCTCGAAAAGATCGAGACCTTACGCAAAAACGGCGTCATCTGCACGTCGTCGATGCTTTTCTTGGCCGCCTTCTTCGCCTTGGAAGGAACGCTCTTGATGGCATCGGCCGCGCGGCCCGCCGCCTGTTTCGTGCGTCCCTCAACCGAGGCCAAGCGTCCTTTCGCCGACGCCGCGCCTTTGCCTGCGCGCGGCGAAGAGCCTTCCTGCGCGGCGCGAAGGTCTTCGGGAGGACTGCTGACTTGCGTATTCTGCTTGACGTCACGACTCATGGCATTACTTCCTTTCAGACTTCCCACTCTACCGGTGCGATCGGGCATATCGCGCAGGCGGCGCATCCGTATAGGATCCGTAACGAAAGCCGCCGAACCGGCAAGGGCGAGATGAAGCCCGTCCTTGCCGTCATGCCGTTCGACGAGGCCTTTTACGCATCCCACTCCACGATGCAGGCGTTCAAGAACGGCTTCGGGGTACGTTCGCCCGCGGCTACGGCCGCATCGTAGGCGTCGGCATCCACCATGCGGAAGCGCGCCTCGCCCTCGGACAGCTTCCACACCTGCGTGCGCAGCTTGGTGCCGGGAAGCACGGGCGCGGTGAAGCGGCATTTGAAACGCGTGAGAAGTTCGGGGCGGCCCGGGAACAGCAGCTTGATCACGTGGCGCATGGCGATGCCCGCGCTGCAGACGCCGTGGTTGATCGGACGCGCAAGGCCGGTCTGCTCGGTATAGGACCAGTCGATATGCTGCTGATGCCAATCGCCCATCATGCGATAGATCAGCGGCCACTGCAGGCCGCAGACTTCCTCATACACATAATCGGGCTCGCGGTCGGGATAATCCACCGTGTCTTTCGGGGGCTCTTCGCCGCCGAAGCCGCCGTCGTAGATGCAGCAGTCGTAGGTTTCCACCGTGCATAGGTGCGTTCCGTCGGAGCTGTACGACTTGCCCACCTGCTTGGAAAGCGAGCCGCGTCCTTCGCCGCGGTCCCAGATGGCCTCCTGGGTGACGTAGGTTTCGATGCGGTCGTTCATCTTGAAGGGCGCGTGGTAGCGCACGTCGATGCCGTAGTGCAGCGAGCCCGCGTAGTCGAAGCCGTAATCGAGCGTGGTGGTCATTTCCTCGTTCACGGTCAGAGGCACGGCGAAGATGGGCAGCACCTTCAGGTCGGGGGCGGCGGCGTCGTGTTCGTTGACGTATTCCAGATCCACCTTGCCATCCCATGCGCAGCCGCAGCCCAGCGCGCAGATTTCGAGGTCTTTGAAGGTGTAGTCGCGTACGAACGGCCCGAAGGTCTTTCCTACGATCTCGGTGGAAATTGCCATGGTTCCTCCTTGACGGAAAGCGTTCCTTATCAAGCGAACCGCATGCGCCCTGCTCCGGACGCAATAAAACGGTTCGGCGCTCCATGATCGCCTGCGCGGCCGCCGTCCGGCAGGTCGGATGCGACCGGCGCCATCATGGAGCGCAAAGCCGTTTCAAGGCTTCGCCTGCGCTAATGCAGGAGTTTTTTCGCCACCTTGCCCACGCTCGTGTGCGGAAGGCCGTCCACGACCTCGACGATCGTGGGAACCTTGAAGTCGGCGAGGCGACAGGCGCAATACGCCGTGATGTCGTCGGTCGTGGCAACAGCGCCGGCGTCGAGCACGATGAACGCCTTGACCGCCTGGTCGCGCACGGGATCGTCCACGCCGATGACCGCGGCTTCGGCCACCGCCGGATGGTCGAGCAGCACCTCTTCCACCTCGGATGCCGAGATGTTCTCGCCCGCACGCTTGATCATGTTGCTCTTGCGGTCGACGAAGTAGAACCAGCCGTCTTCGTCGCGATAGCCCTTATCGCCCGTGCGATAGCGCCCGTCGGCCGTCATGGCGGCGGCGGTCGCCTCGGGGTCGCGGTAATAGCCCTTCATCAGCGTTTCCCCTGGAATGCCGCGCACCACGATCTCGCCCAGCTCGCCCGCGGCGGCCGCATTGCCCGCCTCGTCCACGATGTCCACCTCGTAGCCCAGGCCCACACGGCCCACGGAAGGCCATGCGCGGCGGCCGTACGGCAGATCGGTGAGCACCCAGCACACCGATTCGGTTGCGCCGTAGCAATTCTGCAGACGCACTCCGAAGCGCTGTTCGAAGGCGTTTTTCTCGTCTTCGCCGATCGCCAGGTAATACTGCACCGAACGCACCGCGTGGTCGCGCTCGCACGCGTCGACGGGCTGCATCATCATGGTGCGCGCCATCATGGCCACGAGCTGGATCGCCGTGGCGCGGTATTCGCGCACCTGCTTCCAATAGCGGCGCGCGCTGTATTTCTCGATGTAGACCAGCGTGGCGCCCGCGGTGAGCACCGGCATAAGCGCGGCGGTTTGGAAGTTGGAATGAAACGCCGGCATGGTGGTGAGCAGGCGGTCGTCAGGCGTCAGGGCGCATTGCCAATCGCCGTAGTAGCCGCTGAACAGCATGTTGGCATGGGTCAGCTCCACGCCTTTCGGGCATGACGTGGTTCCCGAGGTGAAGATGATCATGGCCGTATCGTGCGCATCGATCGCGCACGGTGCAGGAGGCTCGCACGACGTTGCGCCCACGGCGGCGCCGAAGTCGATAGCGCCCTCGTAAAGCGTCGCGCCTTCGGCATGGGCCACCAGCACGTGCTTCATGGGATAGACGCGCGGCGCGCCGCAGCAGTCGCAATCGAACGGCTCGGCCGCAGCGGCGGCTTCGAGATAGTAGCTTTGGCAATCGGGCTCGGCCACGATGGTGTCGATGCCGCATTTCTCATAGACGAACGCGCATTCCTCGAGCTTGTGCTGCATATTGATCGGCACGGCGATCGCTCCCAGCTTGGCCAGGGCGAACGCCACCGAAATGTGCTCGGGACAGTTGTACAGCTGAATTGCCACGCGGCTGCCGTGCTCCACTCCCAGCGATGCCAGATAATTCGCCGTCGCGTCGATCAGGCGGCCGAATTCGGCATACGTGTACGAACGCCGCGCCCCTTCTTTGCTCTGGTAGGCAAGAAAAAGGCGGTCGCCGCGCTCGAGCACGAGCCTCTCCCACAGATCGCGAAGCGTTTCGCCGCCGACAATGCTGGTCATGATGCTGGTTCCGTCCTATCCCGAAGGCCTTCGAAAAAGGAGCCCGCATGACGCGGGCTCCTTCGTTGTGCTATCCCGCATGCCGGAAACACGCCGGCAGCGCATGGTTTAGTTCTCGCCGCACGCGATGGCGCCTTCGGCCTCCAACTCGGCGATCTTCTCGGCGGAGTAGCCGAGTTTGGTGAGCACGTCCACGGTGTCGCCGCCCTTGGCAGGCATGGGACGCCAGATCTTGCCCGGGGTCTGCTCGAAGCGGGGCATCGGGGAAAGGCCCTTGAAGGTCTCGCCGTCTTTGGTCTCCCACTCCACGAAGTTGCCGCGAGCCTCCATGTGCTTGTCAGCAACCATGTCCTCGAACTCGTAGACGCTCTGAGCGGCGATGGCATGCTCGGCGAGGATCGACTCCAGCTCGAGCTTGGTGCGCTCGGAGAGCCACTTCTCAAGACGCTTCTCGAACTCCTCGGCAATCGGCATGGACAGCCACAGCGAAGCGGTGTCCTCGGGAAGCTCGGGGGTACCCCAGTGCTCGCCCAGGCCGAGCTCTTCGATGATCCACTTGTTCTGGCGGATGCCGAACAGGTTCAGCGCGATGAAGCCGTCGGCGCACTTGTACACGCCGATGCCGCACAGGTTCTGGTTGCGGGCGCCCGCACGAGGCCACTTGATGCCGTCGTTGAGGTAATCCACCAGGTAGTACTGGCTCATGTACATGATGCCCTCGTACATGGCCCAGTCGATGCTTTCGCCCTGGCCGGTGCGCTCGGCCTTGCGCAGAGCCGCGAGGGAGGCGCCGATCAGCAGGTAGGAATTGATGTAGTCGCCGGAGTACGGCATGGTGATCATGGGCTGCTCGGGAGTGCCGTTCTGGCAGGTGAAGCCGGCGTAGGGGCCCACGGTTCCGTCGTAGGCGGGGCGCTTCACGCGGTCGGGATCGCCGAACTTGCCGTAGCCGGAGCAGTGAACGATGACGAGCTTGGGATTGACGGCCCACATATCCTCGTCGGTGAAGCCCTTGCGCTCCCACGTGCCGCCCTTGGAAGACTCGAAGAAGATGTCGGTGTCTTTCAGCATGTCGAGCAGGACCTGCTTGCCGCCCGGGGTGAACTGGTTCAGCTGAACGGAACGGCAGTTGCGGCGCTCGGCCTGCGCGGCGTTTTTCGCATCGCGCACGGTGTCGCCGTAGCCGGTATTCTCGAGCCAGGTCACGTCGGCGCCCCAGTCGGCCATGATGTTGCAGGCGCGCGGAATGGCCTCTTCCATGGCGGCGAAGACGATCTTGACGTCGTCGAGAACGCCGAAGGACGGTTTTTCAGTAGGGATTGCAGCCATTGGTATCTCCTCTTTCTCTTTCACGGGATCGCGCGGGCCGCATACGCAGGTACGGCCCGCGCGCTATGAGAACGGATTCGGTGCGAAAAGCCCGACGGGGTCGCTTACTGGCGATAGGCCTTGATGGCGTTTTTGGACGCAGTGAGGATCATCATCTCGTCGGTGCCGCCGGAAACGCGGTCGACACGCAGGTCGCGCCAGATGCGGTTGATGCGATGCTCGGAAGCAACGGCGATGCCGCCCATGATCTGCATGGCGTCGTCGACCACCTCGAAGGAGGCGTTGGCGCAGTAGTACTTGCACATGGCGGCCTGGCCGGCGTCGACGTCGCCGCCCAGGTTGGTGTCGGCGTTCCACGCGGCCTCGTAGAGCATGTTCTTCATGGCGTCGAGCTTGATGGCCATGTTGCAGAACTTCATGGAGTTCAGCTGGAAGCGGGCGACCGGCTTGCCGAAGGCGATGCGGGTCCAGGCATGCTTGGCGGCATCCTCGAACGCAGAGATCGCGGTGCCGTAGTCGCAGGCGGCCACGAGCCAGCGCTCGAAGTTGAAGTCGGCCACGCCGCGGTTGAAGCCGTTGCCCTCTTTGCCGAAGAAATCCTTCTCTTCGAGCTCGACGTTATCCAGGTAGACCTCGGCGCAGGAATCCATGCGCAGACCGAGCTTGGTCAGCGGGGACAGCTTGATGCCGGGCTTGGACATGTCGACGAAGAACTCGGAGATGACATCCGGGTTGTCGGCGTCGCGAGCCATGATGACCAGGTACTTCACGCCCAGAGAAGAGGTGATGAAGGTCTTGGTGCCGTTGAGGTAGATCTTGCCGTTCTCGCGCTTGTAGGTGGTCTGCAGGCCGGAGACGTCGGAACCGGCGCCGGGCTCGGTGCAGGCGGAGTTCCAGATCTGCTCGCCGGTGCCGAGCGTGGCCATGACGGCGTCGATCTGCTCCTGGGTGCCTTCGCGCAGGATGGTGCCGAAGCCGGGGAGCTGGTAGAGCACATAGGTGGGGGCGCCATACTGGCCGAGCACCTCGTAGATCGCCATCAACGTGACCAGCGGCTGCTCGAGGCCCAGTCCGCCATGCTCCTCGGGAAGCATGACCTGGTCGAAGCCGAGCTCGCACAGGCCTTTCGCCCAGCGCAGCGGATACTCATGCTTCTCGTCGCACTCATGGAAGTAGGTCTCCCAGTTTTCGCTCTCCATGTAGTCGCGATAGGATGCAACGATAAGCTCCTGCTCGTCGGACAGTTTGAAATCCATGACAACCTCCTGTTTGCTATAAGGATTTCCATCAGCGTCTTCGTCTGAAGAAGGCGCGCTGATACCGAATGTATTCTTCGGCCGTTCGAGGCCGTGCAGCCGCAAGCTAGGCGCGGCGGGTCTTCCAGAATTCGGCGCTGTGCTCGATGCAGGCCGTGGCCTCGTCGAGCATGCGCGAGTAGTGCACGAAGGCATGCAGCACGCCGTCGAACACTTCGAAGGCGTTGTCGACGCCGTTGTTCGTCAGCACGCGGGCGAGGCATTCGCTGTCGTCGCGCAAGGGATCGAGCTCCGCGGCGGCGATATAGCACGGCGCCATGCCGGTCTTCAGGTCGTTGGACAGCATGTCCACATACGGCGCGCTCGATTCGGCGGCAAGGTCGTTCAGCCAGCATTCGTTGTAATACTGCAGGTCTTCCTTGCGCATGCCGTCGATATCCCAGCCGTACAGGCGGCGAGACATGGAGTCGAGCAATCCGTAGAAGCCGTAGTACAGAAGCAGCGATTTCACGAAGGAGTTGTCGCCCTCTTCGTCGCGCAGCCACAGATTCGTGGCCATCGAAAGCACCGCTCCGCCCGAATCACCCGCGAACGACAGGTCGTTTCCGTCGATGCCGTGCTCGGCGCCGTGTTCGTGCAGGTACTTCGCCACGATCGCGCATTCCTGGATATTCGTCGGGTACTTCGACTCGGGAGACAGGTGGTAATCCACGCTGACCACGGCAGCGCCCGTGCGGTCGGCCAAGATGCGGCACACGCGGTCGTGCGTGGCGGGGCTTCCCACCACGAAGCCGCCGCCGTGGATGAATTCGATCACGGGCAGCTTCTCGGCTTGCACAGGGTAATAAAAGCGGGCGGAAAACGCGCCCATCGGGCCGTCGAAGGAAACGTCTTCGGTCTTGGCCATCGCAGGGCCGCCTTCGTTCCAGAATGCGCGTTCTTTGATGTAATTGGCGCGCATCTGGTCGAATCCGACGTCGGTGACGAAGGCGTCGCCTGCGAGTTCGGCCGACTTTTTCAGCACGGCCTTCATCTGATCGTTCATAAGAGACATCGCGTCGAGCTTGTTCTCCATGGGTCCCCTTCCTTTCTTGAAGCAGGTATCGAGGCGAGGCTTTCTTCGGAAAGCCTCGCCCGACAAGGCGGATTCGGCGAGAATCCGGCGCGGGGGCAAGGTCCGCCGCCCTTTCGCGGCGGACCCGGTGGTCAAGATGCGCTTAAGCGTTCTTGGAAGCGAGGTGTTTTTTCACGGTACGCAGGCACATGAAGAGGAAGAACACGCCCGCGACTGCGAAGATGGCCTCGATCGCGAAGATCATGGTGTAGGCCGCGTTGCCGGAAGCATCGATCATGCCGCCGTACCAGGTGTGGATGAAGATGTCCGGGCAGAAGCCGATGACGGACAGCAGACCGGCGGCGGTGCCGAAGATGCGCATGGGAATGCCCAGCTCGGACAGCGGCGAGGAGCCGATGGAGAAGGCGCCGTAGGTGGCGAAGCCGAACACGACGACCAGGCACACGGCGACGATCGCCATGCCGGGGTCTTGCGGCAGCACGATGAACACGCCGAGGATGACCAGAGCAAGAACCAAGCAGCCCATGATGGTCTTGGTGCTCTTGATGCGCGCGGCGATCACGCCGAGCACGGGACCTGCGAGCAGGCCGATGCCGTAGGTACGGATGAGGCCGACCACGTTGACCAGGTTGGAATCGGTGCCCATGGCGGTGAGGTACGGGGTGGTGTAGGTAGCGCCCTGATACACCGTGTACACGCAGAAGTACGCCAGGCACGCCCAGATGACACCGGGATGCTTGATGGCCTGCACGACCTCGCCCAGGCTGAACAGCTTCGCGTTCGGGTCGATCTCGCCCTTGAAGTTGGGGATGAAGACGAACGACAACACGGCCAGGATGGCAATGAGCACGCCCAGGAACACGAGCAGCACCTGGATGCCCTCGCTCGGCACCGGAATGGCCGACACGATGGCGGCGTTGATGAGGCCGATGACGAGGCCGGCGGCGCCGTAGATGGAGTAGCTCGTGCCGATCTTGGAGGCGTACTCGTCCTCGGCGCAGCACAGGCGCACGATCTTGAAGCGCGTGCCCCACCAGATGAGGATGGACGTGATGCCGAAGCCCACGAACAGCACGTACAGAAGGCCGAGCGAGGGCAGCAGCGCGTAGACGAACGTGAGCACCGCCGTGCCGCCGAAGCCGACCCACGACAGCGTGCGCATGCGGATCTTGTCCGCGAGGATGCCCGAGGGCAGGTAGCAGACCACGGCCGCCACGGCGTAGCACGACAGCAGCGCGCCGAGGTCCGCAGCAACGACGCCCCGGTCATAGGTGGGCTGGACG
>USEZ01000082.1 GCA_900553775.1 uncultured Slackia sp.
CACGGGGGCCATCGCCCGCACGGCCGCCAACGTCAAAAACGGCGGCCGCACGCCCGTAGCAGGCATGACGCACGCCGCGGTGCTTCTGGCGGTCCTCGCCTTCTTCATGCCCTACGCCGCGCTCATCCCCATGCCCACGATCGCCGCCATCCTGCTGCACGTCGCCTACAACATGTCGGGCTGGCGTAACTTCGTCCATCTGTGCAAGACCGCCTCGCACGGAGCGGTCGCGACGCTGCTCGCCACGTTCGCGCTCACCGTCGTGTTCGACCTGGTTTCCGCGATCGCCGTAGGCATGCTGATCACCGTGGTGCTGTTCATGAAGATGGTGGCCGAAGAAACCGAGGTGCGCGGCTGGCGCTATTACTGCGACGAGAATTCCGAAGTCACCCACTTGCGCGAGCTGCCCAAAAGCGTGCGCGTATACGAGATCAACGGCCCGATGTTTTTCGGCATGGCCGACCGCATCGCCGACATTTCGGTGAAAGAGTTCACGAAATACCTGATCATTCGCATGCGCGGCGTGCCTTCGCTCGATTCCACCGGCATGAATGCGCTCGAAGACCTCCACGAATACTGCCGCGAAAACGGCGTGAGCCTCATCTTCTCGCACGTCAACGAGCAGCCCCTGAAAACCATGCGGCGCGCGGGCTTCGTGGAGCTGGTCGGCGAAGACAACTTCCGCGCCAATATCGACGACGCCATCGCGCACGCCCGACGCCTGCTGTCCGAGAAGGAAGCGGCCTAGGATGCGCCGAAGCATTCCGCGTGCGGGAGAAATACGTCGCGCCAAGCGCCTGCGACCACGCGATGCGACGTATTCGGAAGCGCCGCTTTTCCGCCTTACGCCCCCATTGTCGGCACTTTCGGATACGTGCACGAAAAATCCGGTACTATACGCGCATCGGTAGAGGTGCGCCTTTCATCAGTAACTCCACACAAGCGCCGGGGCGGCGCGGGGCGAAAGGGAACGGCGCCGAAGGACGACGGGCGCCCCGGCCCGTGCGATCCTGGGGCACGGCGGAATACGTCGTGCACTGTCGCATCATGCGGAGAGCTGCCATGGTCGAGAGCCAACCCAAGGGCCGTTTGCGCGCCCTCTTGACGCCCAACCATGTCCCCAAGCTTGACGCAGAAAGGAAGGGACGTGGAATTCGTCAACACCGCCTGGGCCTTGGCCCCGGCACTCATCGCCATCGTCTTGGCGCTCGTCACCAAAGAGGTGTACGTCTCGCTCTTCGTCGGCATCGTCATGGGCGCCCTGCTGGTCGCGGGCTTCAACCCCGTGACCACGCTCGACACCATCGTCGGCGAGGGCATCGTACCCGCCGTGGCCGACAATGCCGGCATCTTCATCTTCCTCGTCGTGCTGGGCATGCTGGTCGCCCTCGTCAACAGCGCAGGCGGCGCGGCGGCGTTCGGCCGCTGGGCCGGAACCCATGTCAAGTCGCGCGTGGGCGTGCAGATCGCCTCGTTTGTCCTGGGCGTTCTCATCTTCGTGGACGACTATTTCAACTGCCTGACCGTCGGCTCGGTCATGCGTCCGCTCACCGACAGCAAGAACGTCTCGCGCGCAAAGCTCGCCTTCATCATCGATGCCACGGCCGCGCCGATCTGCATGATCGCGCCCGTGTCCTCCTGGGCCGCCGCCGTGTCGGGCGTCGCCGCCGATTTGGGCGTCAACGGCATCGAGCTGTTCATCAACGCCATTCCGTTCAACTTCTATTCGCTGCTCATGATCGTGTTCGTCGTGGGCCTTATCTTCCTGAACTTCGATTACGGCCCCATGGCCAAAGCGGAGCTTGAGGCCTACCGCGACGGCAAAACGGGCGCGCTCGAGGAAGATACGCCCGTGACCAACCCCAAGGCCAGCCTGTGGGACATGCTTCTTCCCATCATCGTGCTGATCATCTGCTGCATCGGCGCCATGCTCTACGTGGGCGGATTCTTCGGCGGCGACGCCAACGGCGACGTCATCGCCGCCTTCGGCAACACCGACGCCTTCACCGCGCTTCCCTGGGGCTCGCTGATCGCCGTCGTCTTCACCTTCCTGTACCTGATCGCCCGCCGCGTGCTCACGCTGAAAACGGCCTCCGAGTCGTTTGTCGCGGGCTTCAACGCCATGGTGCCCGCCATTCTGGTGCTCACCTTCGCCGTCACGCTCAAGAACATGACGAGCCTGCTCGGCGCCGACGTGTTCGTCGCGGGTCTTGTGGAAGGCGCGGCTCCGGGACTTTTCAACCTGTTGCCCGCCGTGATCTTCCTGGTCGCCGTGTTCCTGGGCTTTTCCACGGGCACGAGCTGGGGCACCTTCGGCATCCTGATCCCCATCGTGATGCCGATCTTCGCCAACGACCCCACCCTGCTGATCATCGGCATCTCCGCCTGCCTTGCGGGCGCAGTCGCAGGCGACCACTGCTCCCCCATTTCGGACACCACGGTCATGTCGTCGGCGGGAGCCAACATGAAGCATGTCGATCACGTTTCCACGCAGCTCCCCTATGTCGTCACCATGGCGTGCGTGTCGTTCGTGATGTTCGTGATCGCCGGCTTCGTGCAAAACGCCTTCATCTGCCTGCCCATCGGCGTGGTGCTCACCTTGGCAACCCTCGTGGTGCTGAAAAAGACCATCGGCAAAAGCGTCCAGGACGTGGAGCCTTACAAGAGCTAATGGCCTAAACCTGGCACCCTTCGATCCATACTGTCGTCGCACACGCGACAACGCATGAGGGAAGCCCGTTTTCACGGGCTTCCCTCATTATGACGACATGCTCTTGCATGCGGCCAAGGCGCTCGCATGAAAACGATGCGTCATCGGCTGCGACAGAGAAGACGACAGGAGGCACATACGGGAGTACGCCCCCTCAAACGCCGAATTCAATAGTTTCCCATGATGCGCACACGCCCGCCGTGGTGGAGAATGACCCAAGAGAGCAGGGAGGAGCAACCATGATACCGACCCAACACGGCTGTCCAGGAACCCCCGTCACGTTTGAAGGCTATGCCACCGATTACGACAAACGAATCAAAGCGATGGAATTCTCCATGGACAAAGGAACAACGTGGACGCGATACGAAACGCAAGGAGCCACATCGGACAGGCTCGTACACTGGAAATTCACCTACACACCTGAAGAAGAAGGCGTCTACACCTTGTTCGTTCGGTCGGTCAACGAGGACGGCATCTGCTCACCCGAGCCCGATACCGTCACGCTCATCGTTTCCCCAAATCACCGGAATGCATAGAATCAGCCGCGTACGACTCGATTCTGTCGAGCATCTGCTGACGAGAATGAACCCCCATCTTCTGATAAATATGATAAATATGGGAATTCACCGTCGACAGCGAAACCCCCAGGTCGTCGGCGACGCGCTGCGACGACCTTCCCTTCGCCACCATGGCCATGACCTCCGACTCGCGATCGGAAAGTCCCGCATCGAGAGCCGCAAGCCTGCACTGATCTTTGAACGGCGTGGCGTGTGCGCGCTCGCACGACTTCACCAACACCCTGGTGCAATGCGCGTCCGTGAACACGAATACGAACATGAAGGCGCATGCCACGCCCATAATCGCGACCCCGAACGAGATAAGCGACGAATTGAAGCCGTAGCTGCTCGCGGCAATGCCGGCCACGACGCCCGCCGCCCAAACGGCGCGCGTCAGCGCGAACAGAAGGATGGCGTCCATGGCCAACGCGGAAACCACTTCGAGCAAAACCATCATCATAACGGCCTCGAAACAAAACGCCCCCATGTCGAGAACCACATGAGCCGCCCAGTTGCCTTCCATGATGAAGGGAATCGCCAGCACCACCGCAAGCACGAGAAGAAATGACCCGCGATACACCCGCGAAACGGCATCCATGCTGCGCTTCGCGAAAACAACCACCAGCCATGCCCCGAAGAAGCACCTGAGCAGAATGCCCACCAGATTGGCCGCGCCGGCGAAAAACATCGCCTGCGCGCCGCCGAGAAGAACGTTTCGACACAGCTCGATGATGGCCACCACGAAAAACAAGCACAGGCAGAAACGCGCCAAGATATCGCGCTCGGAAAACTCGAGCTCGCGAAAACCCCGCTTTATCGCAGGAGGTGCGACGGCGACCCCGGCCCGTCCTACCGCATCTTCGCAAGGAAGCATGAGCGCCGAAACCATCGGAAGAAGCGAGCACGCCGCAACGACGACCCACGTTCCCTGCGTTCCAGCGACCACCGTATTCGCAAGTGGGTATGTCAATACTGCCGCCAGAACAAGACTCGCTATAAGTCCCGCACCCTCGCGCAACGCCCAGAAAACAGATAGCCACACGATGGGAAGAAATGCGAATCCCACACCCAACCCCGCCGCAGCAATCGTCAAAAGCACGGCCGACGATTCGGGGAAAAGAACACTCGCCGGCCCAAGCGCACTCGAAACGCTCGCCACGATCGCAATGGAAAGCACAGCCGCATTTTTGCCGACGCGCAAAGGCATGCGCCGATGCACGACGCAGAACAACGCCAGCAACGCGCATGTCGACAATGCCGACAGCCAGCGCAAGTCGAGAAAAGGGCCCGCGTATGTAACCGGATCGGGAAGCGCGAAGCACAGTACCGTCCACGACTGGCATATCGCGAAGCCGAAAACATGAAGCCACGACAGTTTCGAAAACTCTTCTTTCGCCAAAGCGGTGCCGCGCGCGACAAGGCCAGCCCCAATCGCTGCGGAATCGGTCTTGTTCCCTCCCATGCAAGACGTCCTTCCGTATCGGTAAAAACTACTGATATGTATCTCAACGCCGCATTTGAACTGCGATTACTCAGAAATTATGCCATTCATGAGTTCCTGTCGATGACAAGACGTCGAGCTTGGAATAGTTTGCGACGAAAGGAGGCCGCTTGCAAGGGACGACGGCCTCAGGGGAATTCCATGAAAGGAGGGGCCATGAAGAAACGCACATTAGCCCTCGTCGGCACCATCTCAAGCGTGTTCGCCCTCTCGGCGTGCCTGTGGGCGTGCGCGCCTCAGCAAGACTCGTCGCAAGAAAGAACCGAGCAGCAGCAGACCGAGGCCACCGTCGACGAAGCCGAGCGCATCGAAACGCTGCAGGGCGCCGAAAAGAACGAGGCAGCCAATGCCTACTACGCTCCCGCCATCACCGAAAACGAAGACGGGACGCGCGTTCAAATGATTCCGAACGATCCGTACATGTGGAACACCGCCATCCTGGGCGGTGACAAGCGCGGATGCGAGGCGGAAGGATGCCACGGCTCGATTTTGGACGCCACGCAACTTCTACCCGCGACGCATCCCAAGCTGTGGAATCCGTACAACGTGGATGCCACCACGAAGTTCTGCTACATGTGCCATTCCAAAGCGCTGTTCCTTCAGGACAGCATGCATGCCATCCACATGAACAGCGACGAATTCGAGGGCAACTGCGATTCCTGCCACTACATCAACCCCAAGACCGGCGAATACCAGCTTTGGGATCTCGTGAAATACGACACCGCCTACATGGGCGTCACCCCCGTGCCCAACGTCGAGGGCGACTTCAGCTTCACGCAGGACTCCATCACCCCGACCGACCAGCTCTTCTATTATTGGGAGAACGCCGACCACAAGGGCATCACGCCCGATAACGACACCTCCCAGGAAGCCTACGACTCTTGGGAGATCAAGGTCACCGGTGCCGTCGACAACGAATTCACCTTCAAACTCACCGACTTCGAAGACCAGATGGTCGAGCGCATCATGAAGCTCGACTGCCAGACCAACCCGCCGGGCGGCGCCTATATCATGAACGCCGAAGTGAAGGGCATCCCGCTGTCCGTGATCATGGAGAAGGCCGGCGTCGACCCCGCATCGTATAACGCCCTGCACTCCATAGCCGACGACGGCTGGGACGTCTACCCGCTGCCCCAGGAATACGTCGAAACCCTCAAAGACGACATCCTGCTGGTCACCGAAATCAACGGCGAGAAGCTCGGCATGCTCCAGGGCTACCCAGTGCAGCTGTGGACCCCCACCCTGGGCGGCGCCCACTACACCAAGCGCCCCGTGGAACTGAAGTTCTCGCAGGACGAGAAGGCCCCCGTGTACTACAAGGGCTTCACCAACCCCAAGACCGGCGAGATGTTCAATAAGCCCAACACGGCCGTATTCAACTACGCCAACGGAACCATCTTCCCCGCCGGCGAGCCAATCGAATTCGAAGGCTTCGCAGATGCCTACGAGGTTCCCGTGACCGCAGTCGAGATCTCGCTCGACAAGGGCGCCACGTGGACGCGCTACGACCTCGGCGAAACCGACGTCATGCGCTGGGTGAACTGGAAGTTCGTCTACACGCCCGAAAAGCCCGGCTCGTACCTGCTTAAAGTCCGCGCCATCGGCGCAGACGGCAGCGTGAGCACCGATCCTTCCCAGCTGTTCTTCAACGTCGAATAAAGAAAGGGGGAGCCATGAAAAACATCGGAATCAAAGTAGTCAGCGCCGCAACCGGAATCACGCTGCTCGCCCCCGCCATCGCCGTGGCGTCTACGGCACCTACCGACGCAACGGCTGCCAACGCCGACGCAACGCAAACATGGACCCATGTCGACGCTTCCCATCCCTCCGATGAGAAGTCCGTGGCGAACGTCCAGGGCGAATTCGGATACTCCCAGGCCGTCCTCACCCCGAACGAGAGGATCGCGGCCGTATTCAACCGTGGCGCCGCAGCCCTGTGCAACGCGGCCACCGAGCTCACCATCGCTTCCCCGAGCGATTGGACCATCTCGGTGACGGGCGACGTCGCCAACGCATACTCCGCCACCCTGGCCGAGCTCGAAAACGACGAGCAGACCAGCACCGTCATGGGCTGCTCCTGCGCCTCCAACGGCGTGGGCGGCCTGGCCGCAATCAACGCCAAAGTCGCAGGCGTACCCCTGGCCTCCATCATCGAGAAGGCTGCACCCGACGAAGGCGTCAACGTGGTCACACTCGTGTCCGAAGACGGCCATACGATCAAGCTTCCGCTGGCCTACGTGATGCAGCGCCAGGCCGTCGTGGCCAGCCAGATCAACGGCGAAGCACTAAGCGAATCGGTCGGCGGCACCAACCAGCTGTGGATCGACTCGACTGCCGCGAAGTACTTCGCGCGCAATATCGTCGAAATCCGCCTGGAAGCCATGGCCGACCTGCCCAGCGATCCCGGCAGCGAAACCCCCGACGAAGGCGAATACGTCAACCGCCCCAACGTCGGAATCACCGGCGCGCAGGCGTAACGCCCCGCCTCGACACGCGACCGCGACCCCTACGGCCGCGTGCACCCCTCCTCGGAAGAGCCCGCTTCGGCGGGCCCTTCTTCTTTGAGGGCTTTTCGCGCATGGCGGGCACACGACGGGCGACGGCGTTAGAATGCTCGGACGACATCGAACCACTTTCCGCGGTCGACCGCCTCGAAGCGCTGTCCGCCGCAGCCGACCCATCGGAGCACTTATGCCGCACATCATCGAAACCCTGGCACGCGAGCTCAGCGTATCGCCCTCGCAGGCCGAAGCCGCAATCGCGCTCATCGACGAAGGAAACACCGTTCCTTTCATCGCGCGCTATCGCAAAGAAGCCACCGGCGGCATGGACGACGTGTCTTTGCGCGCCCTCGACGAACGCCTGACCTACCTGCGCAACCTCGAAGCCCGCAAGGACGAGGTGCTGCGCGCCATCGAGGAGCAGGGCAAGCTCACGGCCGACCTGCGCGCGAAGATCGACGAGGCCACGGTCATGCAGCGCGTCGAGGACCTGTACAAGCCTTATCGGAAGAAGCGCGCCACCCGCGCCTCGAAGGCGCGCGACGCCGGGCTCGAGCCGCTCGCGCTGCTCATCCTCGCGCAGGGCCGCAGCGCCAAGGATCCGCTGGCCGTGGCCGCCGGCCTCGTGAACCCGGAGGCGGGATACCCCACGCCTGAGGATGCGCTGCAAGGCGCGCAGGACATCGTGGCCGAGGTCGTCGCCGACGACGCCGAGCACGTCGCCTGCCTGCGCGCGGCCACCAAGCGAAACGGCGCGCTTTCCGTCGAAGCCGTCGACGCGTCCGAGAAAACCGTCTACGAGGCGTACTACGACTTCTCCGAACCCCTGTCGCGCATCCCCAACCACCGCATCCTCGCCGTCAACCGCGGCGAGAAGGAGAAGAAGCTCAAGGTGAAAGTGCGCACCGACGCCGATGCGGCCATCAGCCAGCTGGAACGCCGCATCCTGCGCGGCGACGGTCCCTTCGCAGCCCCTTTGAAAGCCGCAATCGCGGACGGCTACAAGCGCCTGATCGCGCCGTCGGTGGAGCGCGACCTGCGCGCCGAGCTCACCGAGCGCGCCGAGACCGATGCCATCCGCGTGTTCG
>USEZ01000083.1 GCA_900553775.1 uncultured Slackia sp.
GAAGTGCCAACGGATGTATTGCACCAGGATAACCGCCATGAAAGCGATGCCGAAATAGCCGACGAAGGGATACACCACGTTCACCAGGGTGGAAAAAGGCAGCTGGCCTCCGATCAGCATGACGATGGCGAGGGCGACGATGATGCCTTTGTACTTGACGGGGTCTTTCTCCTCGGAAGAAATCTGATTGGCGACCGAGATGATCATGGGGACGATCGTGTTGTAGATCATGATCAGCAACACGACGGCGAACACCACGCCGACCACGGGAGAGATCATCGTGGCGAACTGCAGGGCGGGAACCTCCTGCACGCTTACCTCGCTATAGGTGGAAAGCATGGCCAGATTCAAGCAGATGGCGCACAAGCCCAGCAGAACGCCGCCGAACGCACCGCCCAGAATGGCCTCTTTGCGGCTTGCCGCCTCGGTGCCCATCTTGGAGATGAAAGGAACGCCCGCCAGGATATTGTAGGCCACATACATCACGGCGCCCACGATCCACCATGCGCTCGAATCGCCCACGCCTCGAATGACCGAATCGCCCGCTGCGGCGATCGCCGCGTCGGCCTGGCCGATGTTTTCCCAGTTGGAGCTCAAAGCGACCAAGGCGATGACGATCAAGAAGATGATGGCCACAGGACCGATCGACCCGAGCAGCTTGACGATGCGATCCATCCCCAACAGCGCGCTTGCCAATGCGATGGCCGCCATGATGGCGCTGCCCGCGAACTGGGGCAGCCCGAAATACTGGTTGAACGTGGCGCCCGCGCCCGAAATCATGATGATGCCCACCAGGAAGCAGAACAGGATGGTGAACCACTCCAAAAAGGTGCCGATATACTTGCCGCAGAAAAACCTGAACGACGAGAAGTCGGCGGATTTCGCATGCTTGTAGCCGTAATTCATGAACACGGCCCCGAGCACGGCGAACAGAATCGTGGTCACGATGCTTCCGAAGATGCCCGGCACTCCGTATGACGTGAAGAACTGCATCACTTCCTGGCCCGATGCGAACCCGGAACCGATAAGCGTGCCGACAAGCGTTCCTGCGAATTGGAATACCTTTGCCGGACGGACGTTTGCAGCCGATTGCTCTGCCATGCCGATTCCCCTTTCCCGCCGCATCGATGCACGACGATGACGATGTTTCCGCCGGTCGTTTCGACCGTGAAGCCCGACGGTCCGAACTTCCGCAAATACTCTATCGCAATAAAGTGCGAATGTGCAGAATCGACGAAGACAGGTAACAGAAAGGAAACATTCGCCGCAAGCGCCGGCTGCGTTCGCCTGCGCAAGCCCCGTCGGTCTCCCGCATGCAAAACGCGCCCCGTTTCCTTGCAAACGGAAACGGGGCGCGCAGGCGCATCGACGGCGCGAAATGCGAATTTCTAGGCAAGCGATGATAACTCCCCGATTGTGCGGACGCAGGCGTCGGAAGCGCACGAATCCGCCGCATCGCGCTCGGCGTGCGGTTTCGTGCTCTTATACGACGACGGGCAGCGATACTCGTGCAGCTCGACGGAGTCCATGATTTCGTCGATCCACTCTTCCCACGGAAGATCGGCCTCCGCCGCCTCCACGTCGGCGATTTTAGCATGCGTCTCGGGGCTTCGCGGCATGAACAGCGTGCAGCAGTCGGGCGCCTGCACGCTTGAAATCTCGAACGTGCCGAGCTTTTGAGCGTCGGCGATGATCTCGAGCTTGTCGCTGCCGATCAGCGGCCTGAAGATCTGCATATCGACCGCCGCATTGGTGGCGGCGAGGTTGTCGAGGGTCTGAGAAGCAACCTGGCCGAGGCTTTCGCCCGTCACCAGGGCCTTCGCCCCCTCTTTGCGCGCGATGCGTTCGGCGACGCGCATCATGAGCCTGCGATAGATGATGATGCGCAGGGCGGGCGGCACCTTGCCTGCGATATCGCGCTGATAATCGCCGAAAGGAACCACGTAGACACGCGCCACTCCGCCGAAACGCTCGAGCACATGCGCGATGTCGTCGACCAGATACTCCGACGTCGAAGCCGTCTGCGGCCTTCCCGAGAAATGCACGCCGATGCACGTGGCTCCGCGACGAGCCATGCGCCACATCGCCACGGGAGAATCGATGCCCGACGAAAGAAGGCATGCCACCTTGCCGGCCGTACCCACCGGAAGGCCGCCGACGCCCGGGATGGTCTGCGCGTAGACGTAGGAATGCCCCTGGACCACCTCGACGTGGACCTCGACGTCGGGATGCTTCATGAGCACCTTCTTGTCGGGGTGACGCTCGCACAGATAGGCGCCCACCAGCTGGTTCATCTCCATGGAATCGATGGCGAAATCGGTATGGCTGCGACGCGCCACCACCTTCCACGTATCGAACGGCCCCGCTTCGCGCAAGGCAAGATCGGCCGCGGCATACATCGCATCGAGCTCACGCTCGCAGACGAAGCCGCACGACACGCGCGCCACGCCCGGAACGCGTGCGAGCAGGTCGGCGACATCGGCGACGGCCGCCGTATCGGCGTCGGGAAGATACATCACCAGAATACGCCCGGAAATGCGCGTGACCTTTTCGACGGGCGCGCCTTCGAGCAGCGTGCGCACGTTGTACATGAGGCGCTTCTCGAAGGCGCTCCGGTTATGGCCTTTCAATCCGAGCTCATGGTAGTGCACGAGGCTTATCCTCTGAAATTGCGGCATGGATTCTCTTTCTCTTGGGCAAAGAACGCGCGGGCAATTCGCGCAGAATGCCTTCCTTATATGAAAAAGGCCCGAAAAACGGGCCTTTTGCGCAAAAACAAGCGAGCTTAATGCTGCGAGACGTCGATCGTGGCGGGATCGTAGGAAACCTCGCCGCGAGCGATTTCCGCAAAAGCCATGGAGAGCGGCTTTTTATTGTTCGCCTTGGCGATCTCGACCGCGCTGGAAAGCTGGATGGCGCGGTCGCGCTGGCCGCGCATCATATCGTTGATATCATGCGCACGCTTCGAAGCGAGAGAGCACAGCAGGAATCGGTCGTTATCGGCGGCGTCCAGCAGGACGTCGATTTTAGGGTCGATGATGCTCATGAGTCCACGTTCCTCGTCTATACGGTAGCCTGGCGTTCGATGTAGGACACCAATTCGTCGGTGCAGACATCGATGTCGTCGTTCACGAATTGTATATCATACTCCATCTTGCGCGAAAGCTCCAACTCGGCGTTGCGCATGCGCAACGCGATGCTTTCCTCGTCCTCCGTACCGCGGCCGCGCAGCCTGCGCTCGAGCTCTTCGAGCGACGGAGGCTCGATGAATACCAGATGGGCGTCGGGGTTTTTCTCTTTCACCTGGAAACCGCCCTGGACGTCGATTTCGAGAATCACCTGATCGCCCGCCGCCATGTGAGACTCGACCAACGCGCGGGGCGTTCCGTATTTATGGTCGTGCACCTGGGCCCACTCCAAAAGCCCGCCGCGCTCGACCAGACGGTCGAACTCGGCATCGTCCAGGAAAAGGTAATGGACCCCGTCGACCTCGCCCTCGCGAGGGTCGCGCGTCGTGGCGGAAATGGAAACCCACGCGCCGGGAACCCGTCCTGCAAGACGCGATACGAGCGTGCCTTTGCCGGCGCCCGAAGGGCCGGAGATGACGAAAAGGTTCCCTTTGCGCATGAATCCCCCTTGACGATGTTTAACGAAGACGCTCGAGCAGGGCCGCCTCCTGGCGCTCGCCAAGGCCCTTGAGACGACGGCTTTCGGCGATTTTCAGCTCGCCCATGATCTTCTCGGCCTTGGCCTTGCCATAGCCGGGAAGGGTCTCGATCAGGGTGGAAACCTTCATGCGACCGACGATGGGGTCGTCCTTCATGCCGAGGACATCCTCCAAGGAAAGCTTGCCTGCCTTCAGGTCGTCGCGAACCTGCGCGCGCTTGATGCGAGCGGCCTTGGCCTTCTCGAGCGCGGCCTGGCGCTCTTCGGCGCTCAATTGGGGAATTGCCATTGTGTACTCCTTCGATATCTGCATGCTCCTGATTGCAGCGATACGGGATAATACCACATGAAACGGCAGTTTCAAGAATTCTCGAAGGTATTTTAGAACTCCGCTGCAATATCGATGCAATTGCTCTGTTTTCCGCTTTCGACTATGTGTTTTCAATGGTGCGAGGCGGCTTTTTACGACGGGTTTCCCCGTGGGCAGACGCATCTTGCGCGTCATGAAAAAGGCTTCGCCGCGACATGCGCGAGGCATGCGGACGAAGCCTTTTTCCTCTCGACGGGCGATGCCGCGAAACCCCGCGGCGAAGCTCCCTACAATTCCGCCGCGATCGCCTCGAAGGCGGCCACGGGATCGTCGGCCTGCGTGATCGGACGGCCGACCACGATATGCGACGCGCCGGCGTCGAAAGCCTGGCGCGGCGTGGCCACGCGGCTTTGGTCGCCCAGCGCGGCGCCCGCAGGACGCACGCCCGGCGTGACGATGAGCGCATCGGGGCCGAGAAGCTCGCGCAGCATGGCGGCTTCCCGGGGCGAGGCGACCACGCCCGAAAGCCCCGCATCCTGGGCGCACGACGCGAGCGTTTTCACCTGGTCGACCATCGGACGGGCGACGCCCGTCTGGGCGAGCGTGTCGTCGTCCATGCTCGTCAATACCGTGATGGCGAGCGTGTCGGCGTCGCAGCCGGAATCGTCGACGGCAGACTGGGCCGCCTGCATCATGGGAACGCCGCCGACGGCATGCATGGTGATCATATCGGCGCCCGCCTATGCCGCGGCACCGCTCACCTGGTGGGGAATATCGTGGAATTTCAGGTCGAGAAACACCTTGTAGCCGAGAAGCTTCAAGATCTCGACGATAGACGGTCCTTCGGCGTAGTACAGCGTCATGCCGACCTTCATCCACTTCGCCTTGCCTTGCAGCTTCTGCGCAAGGTCGAGGGCGGTCTGGCGGTCGCAGTCGAGCGCGACGATCACGCGGTCGGCGCGCGGAATGCTTTCATAAGCCGCTAGCATTGCAATCCTCCGATCAATTCGTTGACGTCTTCGACGCCGTAGCGCTCGCAGTACTCGATAATGCCATCGAGCACGTCGTTTTCGGCATGGGGATTGGTGAAATTGGCCGTGCCGACCGCCACCGCCGTAGCGCCCGCAAGCATGAACTCCACCGCGTCTTCGCCCGTCATGATGCCGCCCATGCCGAGAATGGGAACCTCGACCGCCCGGTGGCACTGCCACACCATGCGCAAAGCGACGGGCTTGACCGCCGGGCCCGACAGGCCGCCCACGACGCGGGCAAGCTTCGGACGGCGCGTCTTGGCGTCGATGGCCATGCCCAAAAGCGTGTTGATCAGCGAGATGGCGTCGGCGCCTGCGGCTTCGGCCGCGCGGGCGATCTCGGCGATGTCGGTCACATTGGGCGAAAGCTTCACGATCATCGGGCGCTTCGCCGCCTCGCGGCAGGCGCTTACCACGGCGGTCACGCTAGGGACGTGCGTGCCGAACGTCAAACCGCCTGCGTCCACGTTGGGGCAGCTGATGTTGATCTCGTAGGCATCGGCGGTGCCGTCTTCCTCGAGCGCCTCGATGACGCTCACGTACTCTTCGATGCTATGGCCCGACACGTTGACGATGGCGGGCACGCCCTGCTCCTTGATCCACGGCAGATCGACTTCGCACAGATGCGCGACGCCCGGATTCTGCAGGCCGATGGAATTGAGCATGCCGCTCGGCGTTTCTGCGATGCGCGGCGAATCGTTGCCCTCCCATCCGTGCAAAGAGACGCCCTTGGTGGTGACTGCGCCCATGCGGGACACGTCGACGAAATCGGCGTATTCGCGGCCGGCGGCGAACGTGCCCGACGCGTCGGTCACCGGGTTGGGCATGACAAGCCCTCCGAGATTCACCTGAAGCTTCACTGCCATTACCACACCACGTCCTTCGCATCGAACACCGGGCCGTCGACGCAAGAGCGCTTCTTGCCCGATACCGTCTCGACCACGCACGAAAGGCAGGCGCCCACGCCGCATGCCATGCGCTTTTCCATGGAGACGAAGCAGGCCGCGCCCGCCTCCTCGGCGATGCCCGCGACCGCGCGCATCAGCGGCTCGGGGCCGCAGCAATACACCGTCGCGTAATCGCCGCTTTCCAAGGCTTCGCGCACCGGCTCGGTGCAAAATCCCGCATGCCCGACGCTTCCGTCGTCGGTGGCAAGGATGGGATCGCGACCCAGCAGCTGCGCGTAATCGGCACGCGTGACCAGCATGGATTCGGTCTGCGCGCCCAAAACCACCTCGAAAGGACGCTTTTCGGACGCAAGTTTTTCGGCGAACAGGAACAGGGGGGCCGCCCCCACGCCGCCGCCCACGATGAGCGAAGCGCCCTCGCGCGCCTGCCAGCCATGCCCCATCGCCCCGATGAGCATGCATTCCACGCCGGGCCCGTATCCGGTCATGAACGCGGTGCCTTCGCCGACCACCTGATAGATGATCTCGATCGAACCCGCCTCGCGGTCGGCGCGATACACCGAGAACGGGCGGCGCAGGATGTGCGCCTCCATTCCGGGAAGCTGCATATGCACGAACTGGCCCGGCTCGATAGCGCGGGACATCTTCGGCGCAGCAAGGGTTATCTTGTACAAACGAGGGCCTATCTGCTCGTTTGCGAGCACACGAGCCCTTTCGTCGAAATGACTCGACGCAGAGCGATCACACATGGAAAACCTGCCAATCTCAAGCGATACGGATGCAAGCCCGCGCGGCGGCGCGCGACAGGCCATGCGAGTATAACGCACCAAGCGGCCCGCCACGGCATCAAGCCGGACGGGCCGCTGCATGCAAAACGCGCGAAAGCGCGCCGGCGTACGCCGTTAGTCGACGACGACGCCGTTCTCAAGCGTCGCTGCGCCGCCCACGAACACATCGGTGGCACGGCCGACGAGCTTGGCGCCGATGAAGCCGGAGTTCTTCGACTTCGACTCGAAGCCGTCCTCTTCCACCGTCCATACGGCGTCGGGATCGAACACCGTGATGTCGGCGACGCTGCCCTCGGCAATCTTCACCGGCTCAAGACCCAAGATCTCGCGCGGGGCCACGGCCATCAGCTCTACCATCTGGGCGTAGTCGATCGCGCCCGTCTTGACCAAATGCGTGTTGACAAGCGCGAGGCTCGTCTCCAAGCCCGTCATGCCGAAGGGGGCGTATTCGAACTCGTGGGCCTTCTCCCATGCCGCATGGGGCGCATGGTCGGTGACGATCGCGTCGATCGAACCGTCTTTGACGCCCTCGATGAGCGCCTCGCAATCGGCCTTGGTGCGCAGCGGCGGGTTCACCTTCAGGCAGGTGTTGTAGGTGGAATCGATGTCGTCTTCGCTCATGAACAGGTGATGCGGGGTGACTTCGCAGGTCACATCGAGGCCCTTGTCCTTGGCGGCGCGCACCATATCGAGGCCCGCAGCGGTGGAGATGTGCTGGATATGCAGGGCGCAACCCGTCAGCTCGGCGAGCATGATATCGCGGGCGATCTGGAGCTCTTCGCCCTGGGCGGGCCAGCCCAGAAGGCCGAGGCGCGTGGAAACGACGCCCTCGTTGACCTGGCCCGCGCCGACGAGGCCCTCGTCTTGGCAATGGCTCATGAACACCTTGCCGAACATCTTGCCGTAGTCCATGGCGCGGCGCATCATGCCCGCGTCCTGGATGCCGCGGCCGTCGTCGGTGAAGGCGACCGCGCCCTGGGCGACCATGTCGCCCATCTCGGAGATGATCTCGCCCTTGAGGCCTTTGCTCATAGCGCCTGCGGGATACACGCGGCACTTGCCCACCGCGGCGGCGCGGGCCGCGATGTAGCCGATCACCACGCCGTTGTCGGCCACCGGATCGGTATTGGGCATGGAGCACACGCCGGTGAAGCCGCCCTTGGCCGCAGCGCGCGTGCCGCTTGCGATGTCTTCCTTGTGCTCGAAGCCCGGCTCGCGCAGGTGCACATGCATGTCGACCAGGCCGGGAACGAGATATTTGCCGGACAGGTCGCGAACCTGCGCGCCCTCGACCTCGATGCCTTCGGCGACGCGCGCGATCTTGCCGTCTTCGATCAGCACGTCGAGCACGCCGTCGAGCTCGACGGACGGGTCGACCACATGGGCGTTTTTAAGAATCAAGGCCATTGTCGGCACCTCCCAAAAGCAGATACATTGCAGCCATACGCACGCAGATGCCGGCGTAGACCTGTTCCAAGATGACCGAGCGCTCGGGATGGTCGGCCATGTAGCTGTCGAATTCCACGCCGCGGTTGATCGGGCCGGGATGGCAGACGATCGCGTCGGGCTTCATGAGCTTTTCGCGCTTCTGCGTCAGACCGAACAGGTTGTGATACTCGCGCAGGCTCGGGAAAGGAGCGCCTTCCAGG
>USEZ01000084.1 GCA_900553775.1 uncultured Slackia sp.
ATGCCGCACAGATGCTTACGCGCGAGCAGACACCGTGGCTGGTAGGCCCCTGCAAATGGACGCCCAAATTCACCCGCAAGGCCGTGGTGTGGCTCTGCGGCGTGGTGCAGAAACCGATCCTGAAGCTCACCTACAAGGATTACATCGAAAATTCGCTGGGCGAACTGCTCGAACAGGGCCGCACCTACGACCAGATCAACATCGACGTATTCAACGACCTCCAGCACACCATCACCGGCTGGCCGGGCGGCAAGCCCAACGCCGACGATTCGACGCGCCCCGTGCCGTCGAATCCGTATCCCAAACGCATCGTGATTTTCTCGCCCCACCCCGACGACGACGTCATCTCGATGGGCGGTACCTTTATCCGCCTCGTGCAGCAGGGACACGACGTACACGTAGCCTACGAAACTTCGGGCAACGTGGCCGTACACGACGACGTCGTGCTGCAGAACATCGACACGGCCCGCGAACTGGGCTACGGCAACCACTACGCCGAAGTCGAGAAGATCATCGCCGGCAAGAAGAAAGGCGAACCCGAACCCCGTCCGCTGCTCGACCTCAAGGGCGCCATCCGCCGTGCGGAGGCCCGCGCCGCCGTGCGCTCGTTCGGGCTGAACCCCGACACCAACGCCCATTTCCTCAACCTGCCGTTCTACGAGACGGGCGGCATCAAGAAGGGACTGCTCACGGAGAAGGACATCGAAATCATCGTCAAACTGCTCCGCGAGGTGAAGCCCCACCAGATTTACGCCGCCGGCGACCTCGCCGACCCCCACGGCACGCACCGCACCGCCATGGAGGCCGTGCTCGGCGCGCTCGACGTGGTGAAGGACGACGAATGGCTCAAGGAGTGCCATCTCTGGCTCTACCGCGGCGCATGGATGGAATGGGACCTCGGCATGGTCGATATGGCGGTGCCCTTGTCGCCCGACGAGCTGATCATGAAGCGTCACGCCATCTACCGCCACCTCTCGCAGAAAGACATCATGCCCTTCCCCGGCAGCGACCCCCGCGAGTTCTGGCAGCGCGCCGAAGAGCGCACGCCCGAACACGAGGTGGATACGTCGATCATGCTGCTTTCGCGCCTTCCGCGCATCATGGTGCTCGCGTATCACGTCATGCGCGATAAATTCCACGGCGACTCGATGTTCATCCATCATTTCGTGGAGGGACAGAGCACGGCGGAAACCATCCTTTCCATGCTGCGTCCCGACCGCTCCTTCACCGACACCGAGGCGAAGACGCTCGATATCATGCTCATGCTGCATGCCGAGCACGGCGGCGGCAACAATTCGACGTTCGCCTGCCGCGCGTTGACCAGCTCGGACACCGATCCGTATTCGGCCTATGCCGGCGCGATCGGCAGCCTGAAAGGCGCCCGCCACGGCGGCGCCAACAACCGCACGCTCATGATGACCGACGACATCAAACAGCATGTGGCCGATATCACCGACGAGGGCCAGGTAGCCGATTACCTGCGTAAAATCGTGAAGAAAGAGGCATACGACCGCACGGGCTTGATCTACGGCATGGGCCATGCGGTGTACACGCTGTCCGACCCCCGTGCCGAGCTGTGCCACAAATACGCCGAACGCCTGGTGGCGGGAACGGAATACGAAGCCGAGTTCCGTCTGCTCGAAAACATCGAGCGCTTGGCGCCGGTGCTTTTGGCCGAGGCGGGGAAGAGCAAAGACATCTGCGCCAACGTCGATTTGTACAGCGGCTGCGTGTACAGCGCCCTCGGCATTCCGCGCGAGCTGCTCACGCCGATCTTCGCCTGCGCCCGCATGGCCGGCTGGAGCGCGCACCGCTTCGAGGAAATCGTGTCGGGCAAGCGCATCATGCGCCCGGCTTATAAGAAAACCGGCTGCGCGCGCGATTACGTGGCCATTGCTGATCGCGCATAGCGCCGCTTGAGCTTGCATCCCACATCGGAAAGCCGCCCGAGCGCGGCTTTCCTTGTTTCCGAAGGGCGGCCCGGCGCGCTACCGGGGTTTGCGTCGAACGGCGGTGCCGCCGTGTCCCGGGGTACAATGAGGCCCATCGACCGTTTGCTTATCGAAAAGGAGCGAGGCCATGGCCCTTACGCTTAACGAATCGCTTGATAACCTGCAGCTTTCGGGCATTCGGCGCATCACGGCGAAGGCCAAGCAGACGCCGGGGTGCATTCTTCTGACGCTCGGCGAGCCCGACGGCAATACCGCCGAGGTGGTGAAGGCGGAGGTGGCGGCGTCTCTTGCGGAAAACGACACGCACTATCCGCCGAATAACGGCAAAGACTTCCTGCGCGAGGCGATCGCCGCGCACATGGCCCGACGCGGCCTTTCGTACGCCGCCGACGAGGTAATCGCGACATGCGGGGCCACCGAGGCCCTGTTCGTCGCGCTGACGTGCGTCATGAACCCGGGCGACGAGGCGGTGGTGCCGACGCCCGCCTTCGGCCTGTACGAGTCCATCATCACGTTGAACCGCGGCGTGTTCGTGCCGCTCGATACGCGCGCGTCGTCGTTTCAGATAACCGAAAGCGCCCTGGCACGCGTGGCGAGCGAACGCACCAAGGTCATCGTGCTCACGTCGCCGAACAACCCGACCGGATGCGTCTACGACGAACGCAGCCTTGACGCGGTCGCCCGTTTCGCCCGCGAGCGCGATGTCTTTGTGGTCTGCGACGACGTGTATGCGAGCCTGGCGTATGACGATGCGCCCTATAAGGGCTTCGCCTGCCGCTATCCCGACCTGCGCGACCGCGTGATCGTGTGCGACAGTTTCTCGAAGCCCTATGCCATGACGGGCTGGCGTTTGGGGTGGGTTGCCGCCGACGCACCGCTTATCGCACAGATGGCGAAGATTCACCAATATATGGTGTCTTCGGTGCCTTCGTTCGTCCAGCGCGCCGCGGCATGCGCCTTGGAGCAGGACGTCTCTGCGGCGCGGGAGTCCTATCGCGCCCGCCGCGATTATGTGGTCGAACGTCTTGCGGCGATGGGGCTTTCCACGGTGCGTCCCGCGGGAGCGTTTTACGCGTTTCCCTCCATCGAGAAGTTCGGCATGTCGTCGGAGGAATTCTGCCTGAGGCTCATCGACGAGGCGGGCGTGGCGCTTGTGCCCGGATCGTGCTTTTCCGCCGAAGGGTTCGTGCGTATTTCGTATTGCTGCTCGATGGATGCCATAGAGGAAGGGCTCGACCGCTTGGAAGGGTTCGTGCGCAGGCTCGAAGCCTGAGAGTGCGACCTGGGGCGCGCGCCGCGGCGAACCGGTCCGACGCGTCGCGCCCTGCATCCGAGGAGGGAATGCCGGCAGAACGCTTCGTCGGCGAGCGTTCCGCCCGGGCGCTGCGAATCTGTCTTGGAGTCGGCGGGGACTCTGTTTTCGGGGTCTAGGCCTTCGATATACGGCTCCGCCGTCATCGCGCATGCATGGAAACGGCGTGCGCGGCGGCCCGCTCGTGTCATTCCGCGCGTATACTGGCATCGAAATACGCGCGGACGCATAACGGAAAACGAAAGGCAGCTTCATGTCAGATAAGAAGAACATCCTGGTTACCGGCGGAGCAGGATTCATCGGAAGCCACACATGCATCGAGCTTCTGCAGGCGGGCTACGGCGTCGTGGTGGTAGACGACCTCTCCAATTCGAGCGAGAAGGCGATCGATCGCGTGCGCGCCATCGTGTCCAAGGCTGCTGCAGAAGGAGCGGCGCCCGCCGACGCCGCCGAAAGCTTGGTCTTCTACGAGGACAACGTGCTCGACCGTGCCGCGCTCGAGCGTATCTTCGATGCCCACGATATCGACGGCGTGATTCATTTCGCCGGATTCAAGGCGGTCGGCGAAAGCGTCGAGAAGCCGCTCGAGTATTACTACAACAATCTGACGAACACGCTCGTGCTGTGCGACGTCATGCGCAGCCACGGCTGCAAGAACATCGTGTTCTCCAGCTCGGCAACCGTGTACGGCGAGCCCGACAGCGTGCCTTTGTCCGAGGCGGCGCCGAAAAAACCCGCTACCAACCCGTATGGTTGGACGAAGTGGATGATCGAGCAGATTCTGACCGACTTCACCGTGGCCGATCCCGAGTGGAACGTGGTGCTGCTGCGTTACTTCAATCCCATCGGCGCCCATGAAAGCGGCCTGATCGGCGAAGATCCCAAGGGCATTCCCAACAACCTGGTGCCGTACGTGGCCCAGGTGGCTATCGGCAAGCTTCCCGCCGTGCGCGTGTTCGGCAACGACTACGATACGCCCGACGGCACGGGCGTGCGCGACTACATCCACGTGGTCGATTTGGCGCGCGGCCATGTTGCGGCGCTGAACTGGATGGACGGCAAGCACGGCGTGGAAACGGTCAACCTGGGAACGGGTACCGGTTCGAGCGTGCTCGACGTGGTGGCTTCGTTCAGCCGCGCCTGCGGCCGCGAGCTGCCGGTGGACATCCAGCCCCGTCGTGCGGGCGACGTGGCCGAGAATTACGCCGATCCGAAGAAGGCCAAGGAGCTTCTGGGCTGGGAGGCCGAATACGACCTCGACCGCATGTGCGCCGATTCGTGGCGTTGGCAGTCGATGAACCCGAACGGCTACGCCGACGGGCAGTAACGGGCAAAACGCTTTATCGAACCTGGTTGAGACGATGGGTTTTTACCCATCGTCTCTTTTTTATCCGTCTTCTTTTCCCCGTTTTCGTTTCTTATGCGGTGTTTTTTCTCGTGCTTTCCAAGACGCAGGTATCATTGAGCGCGCCTATCCGTCTTCGTGCCGCGAGGGCGAAGGCGACCCGGTCGAATCTGCGTTTTTTGCGCCTTATGGGAAGCGAGCCGTTTATGCTCGAACTGAGAAATATCACGAAAGACTACGTTTCGGGCGATGCGACGGTGCATGCCCTGAAAGGCATCAGCCTTCAATTCCGCGATAGCGAATTCGTGGCCATTTTAGGCCAGTCGGGTTGCGGGAAAACCACGATGCTCAATATCGTGGGAGGCCTTGACCGCTATACGTCGGGCGATTTGGTGATCGACGGCGTTTCGACGAAAGAGTACAAAGACCGCGACTGGGATTCGTACCGCAATCACAGCGTGGGCTTCGTGTTCCAGAGCTACAATCTGATTCCGCACCAGGACGTGCTCTCCAACGTGGAGCTCGCCCTCACGCTTTCCGGCGTTTCCAAGGCGGAGCGCCGCAGCCGCGCCGTCGCGGCTCTCGAACAGGTGGGCCTGGGCGACCAGCTGCATAAGAAGCCGAACCAGATGTCGGGCGGTCAGATGCAGCGCGTGGCTATCGCCCGCGCCCTGGTGAACGACCCTTCCATCGTCTTGGCCGACGAACCTACCGGCGCGCTCGATTCCGAAACGAGCGTGCAGGTCATGGAAATCCTGAAAAACGTTGCCAAAGACCGCCTGGTCATCATGGTCACGCACAATCCCGAGCTTGCCGCCGATTACGCCGACCGCATCGTGCGATTTAAAGACGGCCTCGTGCTCGACGACAGCGATCCGTATACGCCCACGCCCGCCGAGCGCGAATCGGCGTGCCTGCATGCGAGCGAGGCCCGTCGCACGTCCATGAGCCCGATGACGGCGTTCTCGCTTTCCATGAACAATCTCATGACGAAAAAGGGACGCACCATCCTGACGGCGTTCGCCGGCTCGATCGGCATCATCGGCATCGCGCTGATTCTGTCGCTTTCGAGCGGCGTGAACGACTATATCGCCAAGGTGGAGCAGGATACGCTTTCCACCTCGCCGCTTACCATCGCCAAGCAGAGCTACGACATGTCGTCCATGCTGACGGGCGATTCGTCGGCGTCCGAAGGTCAAAGCGACGAATCCGATGGCGATGCCTCCGCCGAAGGCAACGGCGCGGCGCAGGGCGAGATAACCGAATTCACCATGTTGCGCGACATGTTCGCCAGCGTGAAGGCGAACGATATGAAAAGCCTCAAGAGCTTTCTCGACGCGGGCGGCGACGGCATAGCAGACGACGTTTCCGCCATTCAATACGATTACGGCATCACTCCGATGGTGTATCGCGCCGATACGTCTGCCGGCGCCGTGCAGCTTTCGCCCAATGCCATGAGCACGGCCATGGCCGGCGGCATGTCGACAAGCGCCACGGCGGGCATGGGCATGACGGGCATGACCGTGTTCAACGAGATGATCGACAATCGCGCATTGCTCGAGGAGCAATACAACGTGGTCGCAGGCCGCTGGGCCGAATCCGCCGACGAATGCGTGCTCGTGCTCTCCTCCGATGGCAAGGTGAGCGACTACACCCTGTACGGCATCGGTGTGCTCGATCCCGAAGAGCTCGACGCCATGGTCGACACCATGATGAATGCGAGCGGCGAGATAGAGGTGTCCGACGCCGACGTCGAGTTCACCTACGATGACGCGCTCGAAACGAGCTTCAAGGTGATCGGCCCGTTCGATTCGTACCGCAAAAACGAGGAGACGGGCGGCTGGACCAACATGGCCGACAACGCCGAATTCATGGAGCAGCAGGTGGAATCGGGCATCGACCTGCGTATCGTGGGCGTGGTGCAGCCCGACCCGTCGGCCAAGGCCTCGGCGCTTTCCCAGGGTGTGGCCTATACGTCCGCCCTGACGCAGGAGCTGATGGGGCGCGCCGCATCGTCTGAAATCGTGCAGCAGCAGCTTGCGTCTCCCGAGGTG
The DNA here is from genome assembly GCA_900553775.1 of uncultured Slackia sp. Taxonomy (GTDB): domain Bacteria; phylum Actinomycetota; class Coriobacteriia; order Coriobacteriales; family Eggerthellaceae; genus Slackia. Next base: position 6,664 of record USEZ01000084.1, read on the forward strand.
GATGTGTTCACCGGCAAGACGTTCGAGGCGTTGAAGGAAGAGGCCGAGCAGGGAATCGACCTGTCCGACCTGTTCACTGTCGACGAGGCCGCCTTGCAAGGGGCGTTTTCCATCGACACGGGCGCGTTGGGTGCGGGCCTTGATATATCGGGCTTCGATTTCGCGGGCATCGATATGGGGGCCATGAGCATCGATATGTCCGGCGTAGGGTCGTCGATCGATGTGTCGTCGCTCGTATCGGCCGCTCCCGCGCCCGATTTCTCGGGCGCTCTCGAAGGCCTCGAGAACGATCCGCCGCTTTCTTCCGACGAGCTTGCCCAGGTTGGCGAGCTGAGCGGCAAGTTGGTGGGCGACTTCGTCACCGGATGGCTGCCTGCTCATGGGCAAGGAATCTCCCCGAACGACCCCGATTTCGGACAGAAGCTGCTCGAGCAGTTCCAGGCGTATATCGCAAGCTCCGAGCCGCAAGGCGGCGCGCTCACGGTGGCGCAGATCGTGTCTGTGGCGGGCGATCCTTTGAGCGAGCGCGTGCAGCAGATTGCGCAAGACTACGTGACAGGCCAGCTCGTCCCGTATATGCAGGGTGTTTTCGCGGGCATATTCGACCAGGTGGCAGCCGAAATGGGCCAGGCGGTTTCCTCGCAGCTCCAGCAGGCACTGACGACGGCCATGGGCCAGGTGGCGTCGCAGATGGGGGCGCAGCTTTCGAACGGCCTTGCATCGTCGCTGCAAAACGCGTTCTCGTTCGATGTCGCGGCGTTCGCCAATGCGATCCAGTTCAACATGGACGCGGAAGACCTGACGTCGCTTATGACCAACTACGCGAACGCGAGCAAGCTGACCTATGAGACGAATCTGACGTCGCTGGGTTATGCCGATGCGGCCGACCCGCAATCCATCAGGCTTTACCCGAAGGATTTCGAGGCGAAAGAGCGCGTGCTTGCGAGCATCGACGGCTACAACGAGCGCATGAAGGCCCAGGGCGAGGAAGACAAGGCGGTTTCCTATACCGATTACATGGGCGTGCTCATGAGCGGCGTGACCGATATCGTCGACATGATTTCGCTCGTTCTGATCGCTTTCGTGAGCATTTCGCTGGTGGTGAGCTCCATCATGATCGGCATCATCACCTATATCAGCGTGCTCGAACGCACGAAGGAAATCGGCATCCTGCGCGCGATCGGCGCTTCGAAAAAAGACGTGTCGCACGTGTTCAACGCCGAAACGTTCATTATCGGCTTGGCGGCGGGCGTGCTGGGCATCGCCGTGACCGTGTTGCTCAACATTCCGATCAACGTGATCATCGAACAGGTGTCGGGCGTGCAGAATATGGCCGCCGTGCCTCCTGTGGCCGCGGTGATCCTTATCGTTATCTCGGTGCTGCTGACGCTTGTGGGAGGAGTCATCCCCAGCCGCATGGCATCGAAGAAAGATCCCGTGACGGCGTTGCGTTCGGAATAGGGAAGGGTCGGCCGCCTCGTCTGTGACGAGGCGGCCGTATGCGCGAAGGCGCGTGGAATACGAAGCACCTGAGGCGTTCCGACGCTTCTCGGCCTTCTCGGGCCGAATTTTTGCGGCTATGCCGCATTCGGACTCT
>USEZ01000085.1 GCA_900553775.1 uncultured Slackia sp.
CCTGCTGAAGCTGCTCGAATGCCGTCTGGACAATGTGGTATACCGCATGGGCTTCGCCATGACCCGCCGTGAGGCCCGTCAGCTGGTGACCCATGGCCACTTCACCGTGAACGGCCAGCGGGTGGACATCCCCTCCTTCCTGGTGAAGGTGGGCGACGTCATCGTGACCTCGGGCTTGGGCGGCAGCTACTTCCGCGGCATGGAGCTCGGCACGGTTTCGGCCGTCCGCGCTTCGGCAGGAACATCCGACCGCACGATCGTGGTGTCTCCCTTGGCGGTAGCCGACCCCCTCGAAGAAGTGACGGTGGTCACATCCGCAAGCGCTGCGTCGGACGACGAATCCGCGTCGCAGGATGCCGCCGGCGCCGATGCGGCGGCGAAGGAGTAGCCGATGCGCGATTCGGTGGTTCTTTTTCTCGCCGCCTCGGCGAGCATCATGCTGCAGCTTGCGATCGCTCCCTGCATAGAGATTCTCGGCATCATGCCCAATTTCGTGCTCGTGTTCGTCGGCGTCGCGGCGATGTTTCGCCCTTCCGATTCCATGATGGTCGTCGGATTCGCCGCGGGCCTGGTCTACGATCTGGTGTCGAGCGGCACCCCCGGGGTCATGGCCGGGCTTTTGTCGCTCGTCGCGTTTTGCACGAGCCGCGCATCCATGCGGCTTGGAAACGATACGCTCGCCGTGTCGCTTTTGATCACCATGGCGGCGTCTTTGCTGGTGGAAACCTGCTATGCGCTGTTCTACGTGGCCACGACCGATGCGGTTTTGCTCGATGCGATCGTGCGGCGCGCCCTTCCGTGCTCGCTGTATGACTGCGCGATTTGCCTGATCGTCCTGCCGCTGCTCGCCGCGGCGTTCTCCCGCGGCTCGTCGGTGCGCATGCCGCCCGAATCGTCCACGATCCGATTGCGCTAAGGAGGCGCTATGGTAACGGCCGTCATCACAGCCTGCGTCATCCTCGCGATATCGGGCGTGGCGCTTTTCCTGTATTACCGGTCCCGCTCGGTGAAGCCCGGGTCTTCGGTGGCGAAATCGGTTTCTTCGATCGGCTCGTCCGAGCCTTTGCGCATGCGCAAAGGGGAGTCCATGGCGGCGTCCGCCGGCGCCCACCAAAGCTCGAACAGCCCTTTGAAAGATCGCCTTCGTCCGCGCTATGCCGCCCTCGGCGTGCTCATCGCGGGCATTTTCGGCAGCTTGAGCGCGAAGCTGTGGAGCATGCAGATCCTCGCCTCCGACGAATACCGCACGAAATCCGACGAAAACCAGCTCACGACGATCAAAACGCCCGCGGCCCGCGGCCGCATCTACGACACCGAGGGGATCGTGCTCGTCGACAACAAGGTCACGCCGACGATCGTGGCCGACGCCGAGGTGGCGCAAGACCGCAGCGTGCTGATGCGCCTTTCGGCCCTGACGGGCGTGCCGTATGCGGTGGTCCGCCAGCGTATACAGGATTCCAGCGGCGGCGCCCAGGCCCAGCGCGAAGTCTCTTCCGACGCGAAGGCCCGCGACGTGGCGTTCATCGCCGAGCATCCGGAGGCGTTTCCCGGCGTGAGCGTGCAGCAGCGCTCCAAGCGCGTCTACCCCTACAAAGGGCTTGCGGGCCAGGTTCTCGGCTATACGGGCACGGTGACCGACGACCAGCTGGGGTCTGTGCCTGCGGGCCGCGATTATCAAAGCGGCGACGAGGTGGGCCAATCGGGAGTCGAGCTTACCTACGACGGCTATCTTTTCGGTTCGCATGGCGCCAAAGTGGTGGTTTCCGACGTCGACGGCACGGTACACGAGGTGCGCAGCGAAACGCCGCCCGCGCAGGGAAGCGATCTGCATCTGACCATTTCGGCGAAGGTGCAAAAAATCGCCGAGGAAGAGCTTGAGGCCCTGATAGCCCCGCATGGAGTGATCGGCGGCGGCACGGGCACCTCGGGCGCCGTCGTGGCGATGGAGGTCGATACCGGCGACGTGATCGCCATGGCGAGCTTCCCGCCGTTCGACCCCACCCACTTCGTCGGCGGCGTGTCCCAAGACGACTGGGACCGCTACAACGACAAGGATTCGTCGGGGTCTCCTCTGCTCAACCGCTGCATTGCGGGCCAATATCCCGCGGCGTCGACGTTCAAGGCGTTCACGGGCATGGCGGGCCTGCACTACGGCTTCGCGGATTCCTCGCGCTCATGGACGTGCACCGGCACGTGGACAGGATTCGGCGATGCCTATCCCCAGAAGTGCTGGAAGCTCGACGGCCACGGGCCCATTACGTTTCGCCAGGCCATGGTGGTCTCGTGCGACACCGTGTTCTACGAGATAGCGAAAAGCTTCTACGACGCCTCTTCGACGCTGGGCATGGACGCCATGGCCGATTACGTCAAAGAATTCGGATTCGGCAAAAAAACCGGCATCGAGCTCGCAGGCGAAGGGGAGGGCGTGGTTCCCACTCCCGAGTGGAAGGCGAAGAACTGGGAGAACGCTCCCGAACAGGGGCAATGGCAGCCTGGCGACATGTCGAACATGGTGATCGGCCAGGGCAACGTCATCGTGACCCCGCTGCAGATGGCGGTGGGCTATGCGGGCGTGGCCACGGGCAAGCTCCCCAAGCCGAATCTGCTGAAAGAGGTGCGCAACTCGAGCGGCGAGAAGGTGGTCGGCCATACCCCCGAATTCACCGGCGAGCCCGAAGTGAGCACGGCCGAGCTCGACGTGGTGCGCGACGCCCTGCGCGGCGTGGCCGAAGAGGACGCCTCCATCCCGGCGCTTCTCGAACAGTACGATTACGAATGCGCGTGCAAGACGGGCACGGGCGAATGGGCCGAACACGACGGCTACGCGTGGTTTGCGATGTATGCGCCCTACGACAAGCCGAAATACGTGGTGACGTGCGTCATTACCGAGGGCGGATCGGGCGCTGTGACTGCGGCGCCGATCGCGGCCAAGGTCATGGACGGCTGCGTGAAGCTGGGGCAGGGCGCTCTTGAGAAGGAGCTTACCCCCACCGAGGAAATCACCCAGTCCGTCACCTATCACGGCACCGGCGCAGGAAGGGTCGATTAATGGCAGGATTCAACGAGATAGACCGCGTGCGCACGCCCGAGGGCGGCGTGGTGGGGTCGGGTTCTCCCGATGGCGCGACCAGGCGCAAGCGCGGATTCGTCGACTCCATCCCCAAATCCCTGATCGTCGTTGCGGTCTGCCTGGTGGCCTACGGCCTTCTGGTGGTTTGGTCGGCCGTGCAGGGAAACGAGGACTACTCCTTCTCTCGGCAGGTGGTCGGCGTCGGCCTGGGCATCGTGGTCATGGTCGTCTTCTACGCGATCGACTACCGCCAGCTTGCGGGCTATACCACGCTTCTGCTCGTGGTCAACGTCGTGCTGATCTTGTCTCCGCATCTTCCCGTCATCGGCGTTGAGGCCAAAGGAGCCCAAAGCTGGATCAATGTCGGCATGCAGCTGCAGCCGGGCGAATTCGCCAAGATAACCGTGATCTTGCTCGATGCCGGCGTGCTTGCCCGCTACGGCGGCAACCTCGACGATCCGCGCGAGTATCTCAAGGCGCTCGGCTACATCCTCGTTCCTTTCGCCTGCATCATGACGCAGCCCGACCTGGGAACGGGCCTGGTGTATCTTTTCATCGGCGGCGTGATGCTGGTGATGGGCGGATCGCGGCTGAAGTACCTGCTTATAACGCTGGGCGTGCTCGTCGCGGCGGTGGCGGCGGTGTTCGCCGTCGACGAGGCGATCAAAAACGCCACGGGCGAATACAAGCTGCTCCAGCAATACCAGCGAAACCGTCTGCTGGTGTTTTTGGACCCGAGCGCCGATACGTCGGGTTCGGGCTACAACCTCAATCAGGCGATGATCGCCATCGGATCGGGCGGCTTTTTCGGCAAGGGCCTGCTTAACGCCTCGCAATCAAGCCTCGGCTTCGTGCCCGAAGCGCCGACGGATTTCATATTCTGCGTGCTCGCCGAGCAGTTCGGGTTCGCGGGAGCCATGCTTTTGCTGGGGCTGTATCTCGCGCTTATCATGGCCTGCATCCGCATCGCGCGCAATGCGGGCGATTTGTTCGGCACGCTGATAGTCATGGGCGTCGTGGGCATGTGGCTGTTCCAGATACTCGAAAACATCGGCATGAACATCGGATTGATGCCCGTTACGGGCATCCCGCTGCCGTTTATGAGCTACGGCTCGTCGTTCATGCTGGTGAATTTCGCACTGCTCGGACTGGCGGGGTCGGTGTACGCCCATCGGTGATTGCGAAGATACGGTTTATCGCGGCAATGCTCGCGGTTGCCGTGGTAAGGTGGGCCGAATGCCGCGCCGTTTCGCGCGCGACGACGAAGCGACCTTCAAGGAGGATCGAATGAATATGCCGATCGACGTGATGGCTGTTTTTCAGGAAGCGACGAATGCCGAGGCCGCCCGTTCGGTGCCCTTGTGCGTCTCGGTGCTGCTCGACGATTCCGCGCCTGCGGATTTGACGGCGTTCGTACGCTCGTCGTTCGCGAGCGCCTCTGCCCAGGCTCGCGTTTCGGTGAATTATTTCTCGGACGAGCATGCGGTGTTCGATCCGCGCAGCGACATGGCGGTGATCGCGGCCGGCGTCACGCCCGAGGTGGGTCTGATCGCCGAGCGTGCGCGCTCGGCGGGCATTCCCACGATGGTGGCGACGACCTTGCCCGAGCTTGTCGCCGCCACGGCGCGCGAACAAGGCCATCCCATTCCCGAAGGCGATCTGCTCGCCCCTCATCTCGAAGACGGAAGCATCGTGATGCTTGCCGAGCCGATCGATATCGCCTCGGGCGACGCCGACGTGCAGCATCGCCTGCCTTTCGACCCGCAAGACCCGTTCTCCCTCGAGCCGATTCCGCTGACGGGCGACTTTTCCGCCGAGCTTTCCCGCAAGATGGGGGAATGGGTGGTGGCCGTGTTCAAGACGAAGCGGCTCGCTTTCGCCCAGGCATTCGACTTCGTCCGCAGGCCCCTTTCGCTCGAATCGGTTCGCGCGACGTCGATCCAGAATGCAGGCGTCGGGTTCATCGCCTTCATCCCGGGCGCCGATCTGCCCATCATGACGCTTAACCAGGCGAAGATGGTGCTGCAGATCGCGGCCGCCTACGGTCAGCCGCTGACTTCCGAGCGCGTCAAAGAGCTGGCTGCCGTAGTGGGCGGCGGCTTCGCCTGCCGCGCCGTCGCGCGCCAGGCGGTCGGCGTGGTTCCTGCGCTCGGATGGGCCGTCAAGGCCGGCATCGGCTATGCGGGCACCTCGGCCATGGGGCATGCCGCGGTTGAGTATTTCGAGCGCGGCGGCAACATGGCGGGTCTGGCGGGCGTGATCGACGACGCCCGTCGTGCGGCGAGCGAAGCGGCGGGTTCGACCCGCGTCGGACGCGTGGCGAAAGAGACGGCTGCGGAGATGGGCAGGCAGGCGCGCGATGCCGCTGCGGCCCGCGCGAAAGACGCGGTGCGCGAAGCGCCCGGCAAGGTCGCGTCCGCCGCCCGCTCTCTCGCGCGCACGACCGCCTACGCCGTGAAAAAGGCGAACGAGCGCGTAGACCGCATTGCGCGGTAGGCGATGGCACAGCACGACAGACAGGAATTCCGATGACAGATCTTTGGCCTCGCATCGAGGGGCTCATTCGTCAGGCCGGCCGCTCCATCGAGCGCCCGGCACGCTATTTGAACCATGAATGGGGGTGCACCTATAAGCCCGAGGCGCCTTATCGCTTCTGCATGACCTATCCCGACACCTACGAGCTCGGCCAGGCGAACCAGGCGGTGCGCATCCTGTGCAATTGCGTGAACGCCGTCGACGGCATGGCGGCCGAGCGGGCGTTTCTTCCCGCCGCCGACATGTGCGATTTGATGAGAAAAGAAGGCGTGCCGGCGTTTTCGCTCGAAAGCTGCGCGCCCGTTTCCGAATTCGACGCGGTGGGCGTCACGCTTCCTCATGAGCTCGCGGCCACCAACGTGCTCGAATTCCTCGATCTGGCGGGCATCGCCGTGCGCGCGTGCGATCGCGGCGAAGACGACCCCATGGTGTTCGCGGGCGGTCCGTGCGCGTTCAACGCCGAGCCTTACGCGCCGTTTTTCGACGCCATCATGCTCGGCGAAGGCGAAGAGATGCTTCCCGAGCTTTTGCGGCTGCATCGCAGCATGAAGGCCCGCGGCGCCTCGCGCGCCGATATGCTTCACGAAATGGCGAAGATGCGCGGCGTCTACGTGCCCTCGCTTTACGACGTGCTCGACGAAGAGCAGGCGCAAAAGCGGGGCGGATGGGTTGTTCCGCGCCATGACGACGTGCCGGCCCTTATCGAGAAGCGCCTGTGGGACGGCTTCGCCGATTCGGACGCCTACGAGCCTATGGTCGTGCCGTACACCGAGGTGATCCACGACCGCCTCAACGTGGAGGTTTTGCGCGGCTGCACGCGCGGCTGCCGTTTCTGCCAGGCGGGCATGATGTATCGTCCCGTTCGCGAACGCTCCGCCGACAATATCGTATCCGCCGTATGCCGAGGTCTGGCCGAAACGGGCTATGACGAAGTGAGCCTGACCTCGCTTTCGTCGACCGACCACAGCCAGATCGAGCAGATTTTGCGCAGGCTCAACCGCGCGCTCGAAGGCAAAGGCATCTCGGTGTCCATCCCGAGCCAGCGTCTCGATTCGTTCGGCGTGGAGATGGCCGAGCTCGTCGCGGGCGGCAAGCGCGGCGGCCTGACGTTCGCTCCCGAGGCGGGCACGCAGCGCCTGCGCGACGTGATCAACAAAGGCGTGACCGAAGAGGACCTGTTCGGCGCGATCGACGCGGCGTTCGCCGCCGGGTGGCGCCGCTGCAAGCTGTACTTCATGATCGGCCTTCCCACTGAAACCGACGACGATATCAAAGGAATCGCGAGCCTTGCCCAGCGTGCCTACGACCGCGCGAAAAAGGCCGTGCCGGAAAACCAGCGCGGCAACGTGCGCGTGAGCATCTCATGCGCGCTGTTCGTTCCCAAGGCGCAGACGCCGTTTCAATGGGACGGCCAGATCGCGCCCGAAGAGGCCAAGCGCCGCATCGACCTTTTGCGCCGTTCGGTGAAATACCGCGCCGTCGACGTGCATTGGCACGAGCCCGACGTATCGCTCGTGGAGGCCATGATGAGCCGCGGCGGCAGGGAGGTGGCCGACGTGGTAGAGGCCGCCTGGCGCGCGGGCGCGCGCTTCGATGCGTGGACCGAGCATTTCTCGCTCGATCGCTGGCATGCGGCGTGCGAGGCATGCGGCGTGAGCATGGAGCGCATCGCCCAGGCGAGCTACGATACCGACTATATCCCGCCCTGGTCGCATCTGTCGGCAGGCCTGTTCGTGAAGTTTCTGCAGCGCGAGCGCAAGCTCGCCCAGCAGGAAAAGACCACGCCCGATTGCACGTTCGACCACTGCTCCGCGTGCGGCGTATGCATGGGGCTCGATACCGCCATCCAGACCCAGGAGGTGCGCCATGGCTGATTTCCGTCTACGCGTCACGTACCGCATGGCGGGCCGCCTGGTGATGCTCTCGCATCTCGAAACGGCCCGCGCGCTCGAGCGCATCGTGCGCCGCGCCGATCTTCCCTATGCGGTCAGCCAGGGATTTTCCCCGCATATGAAGATGGCTTTCGGCGCCGCGCTGCCGGTGGGCGTGGGCGGCGATGAGGAAATCTTCGACGTGCAGCTCGACGAATACGTGGCGCCCGATCGTGCGCTTGCGCGCCTTCAGGCGGCAAGCTGCGCCGACCTGATCCCGCTTGCCGCGCGCTATATCGCCAAGGATGTCGCGGCGGCAAGCGTGGCGTATCCGTTTTCGACCTATCGCGCACAGCTCGCCCTCGACGGCGCGAACGGCGATGCGGCCGCTTTGGCGGCCGCGATTGCGGCGTGCCGCGTGCCCGAGGAGATAACGGTCGTGCGCAAGAAGAAGGAGAAGACGCTCGTCGTATCCGAATTCCTTACGGATGAAATGACGCGCGACGTCGATGCCGTGACGTTCACTCTCGAAGCGAAAAAGACAGGCAGTCTGCGTCCCGATGTGCTGCTCGACGCCATGTTGGAAGGCACGGGGCTTCGCATCGTTTCGGTGATGCGCATCCGCCAAGAGGAAAACGTTCGATCGTAGCGCTTGCGCGCCCGCAG
>USEZ01000086.1 GCA_900553775.1 uncultured Slackia sp.
ACCGACGTGGTAGACAATGGCGAGGAGGCCCTGGCTCTGGCGACGAAGAACCCCTACGACCTGTTCGTGCTCGATATCATGCTGCCCGGCATGGACGGCTACGAGCTGTGCCGCCGCCTGCGCGCGCGCACCAACGCGCCGGTGCTTTTCCTCTCCGCCCGCGACACCGAGCTCGACAAGGTGGTCGGCCTGGAAATCGGCGGCGACGACTATCTGGCGAAGCCCTTCGGCGTGCGCGAGCTGATCGCCCGCGTGCGCGCGCTTCTGCGCCGCGGCTCCATGGATGCCGCCAACGATTCGGGCGCGCTGAGCGCGGCGGGCATCACGCTCGACGAAGACCGCCACATCGCCGAAGGCGAGAACGGCCCGATCGACCTTACCCCGCGCGAGTTCGAGCTTTTGGCCGCGCTCATGAAAGACGCAGGCAAGGTGGTCACGCGCGAAGACCTGCTGCGCGAGGCCTGGGGCTGGGAATACATCACGGAAACGAAGACGGTGGACACCCACATCAAGCGCCTGCGCGACAAGATATCGGCCGCGGGCTTCGACCCGGGCATCATCGAAACGGTGCGCGGCTACGGATACCGCCTGCGCGCCTAACGCACACGAAGCGCCCCGTCGAGGGCGCTTCGCCGTTCAAGCCGCACGATGCCTCGGCCCGAGCCTGCGTCGTGCGATCTTCCCCGATGACGCCATCGGAACCGAAACCATGCGGCAGGCCCCTGCCCGGCGCATGTCGAACGGCCCGAAACGCATGGGCGTTCGCCACCTCGCGGCGCCGCTGCAGCGATGCCGCGCGCACGACCAAGGAACATCTCCCTCTTGAAACGACTCCAAACATACTTCTCCGTCCTCACCGCCATCTTCGCCATGGCATCGGCGCTGGTGATGCTGTTCATCATCGTATTCGCCGGGCTCGACCATCCCGTTTTCCTATTCTGGTGCATCTTCGCAGGCTGCACGTTCACCTTCGTGGTCAGCCTGGTCATCGGCCATTACATGGCCGACCCGCTTTCAAGCCTGCACCGCAAGGCGAAAGCCGTGCTCGAAGGCGACACGCGCGTGACCATCGAGCCCGACGGCAAGCTCCACGAGGCCGATTTGCTCGCCGACGATTTCGCCGCCCTCTGCGAACAGACGAAAACCAAGATGAGCGACCTTGCCGTGCAGCAAAAACGCCAGACCCGGTTCATCAGCGACGTGGCCCACGAGCTGCGCACGCCGCTGACCGCCATTCGCGGCAACGCGGAAACGCTCATGGACCCCGATATGCCCCAGGAGCTGCGCGAACGTTTCTGCCACACTATCATCAGCGAATCGGAGCGGCTTTCGCGCATGGCCAATGAGCTTTTGACGCTGCAGCACATCGAAGAAGGCACCGACCAGGTGATGATGCAGCGCGTGAACCTGCACGCCATCGCCGAGGATGTGGCCGACGCGCTCGGCCCGCTCGTGGAGGAACGCGGCGGCACGCTCGAGATCACGGGCGAGGCGCCCGACGTCTTGGGCATTCCCGACCGCCTGCAGCAGGTCATATACAATCTGGTGGCGAACGCCTCCCGCTTCATCGGCGAGGGCGGGCATATCATCGTCAGGCTCGAAGGCCTGGCCGATCGCTCCGTCGTCAGCGTGCTCGACGACGGCCCTGGGTTCGGCAACGTCGACCCGAAGCTTCTCTTCACCCGTTTCTATCGCGGAGACAACTCGCGCGCCCGCAACACGGGCGGCACGGGGCTGGGCCTCGCCATCGCCAAAAGCGTGGTAGACGCCCACGACGGCACGATCGAGGCCTTCAACCGCGCCGAGGGCGGGGCCGCCTTCATCGTGGCGCTCCCCAGCATCCACGAACACGTGCGATAAGCCTTCCGGCACCAGACGGCTCGAAGGCCGGCCGTCGACGCCGTGAGGCGTTTGATGGCGGCCGATAGCGCGCGATACCGCATCTCGCGCGACATGACGCCGAGGCGAAAGAGCGAAGGCGGGCTTCGGGGAAAACCCCGAGCCCGCCTTCGCGCACAGCGGCATTTCCATACGAAGACGCCGCCCGATTCGGCAGAAACGGCTTCGTGCTCTGCCGCAGAAATCTTACGACAGACGCTCCCCGAGCTTCGTGCCGCACAGATATCCCGAGGTGATCGTGTTCGCCATGCCGTAGCCGAAGCCGACATACGTATCGTTGTAGAGGTTGCCGCCCGCTTCGTTGCCGACCGCATACAAGCCTTCGATCGGCAGCTTCGCATCGTCGAGCACCTGATAATCGGCATTCACGAGCAGCCCGCCCCACGAGCAGAGGTTGTTCTCTTCGGCGATGATCGCGTAATACGGGCCTTCGCCGAGTTTTTTCAAATACGCGGCGGGCTTGCCGTACTGCTCGTCGACGCCCGCATCGCACGAAGCATCGTAAGAAGCAAGCTGGGCGACGAACGTGTCGACGTCCATGCCTGCGGCGCGGGCAAGGTCTTCGGGGGTATCGCCCTTGTAGCCGGCGCCGTCGTCGACCATGCGCTCGAACACATCGCCGATTCCCTCCCAGGGGGTGTCGAGGTCGTAGACGGGCTTGTACTCGGGAGGCAGGCCGGGAGTGTAGTCGACGCCCAAACCGGCAAGGCCTTCGGCCTCGAGCGTATCCATCATGGACTTCGACACGACAACGTAATGGAACGATCCCTGATACGCGCTCGAATTCGCAGCGGGAACCGCATCGAGCACGAGCGATTCGCTGCGGAAGCGCTCGCCCGTCGACCCCACATTGAGCACATTGGCCACGTAGGATAGGATCATGGGGTATTTCGCGGGGAAATCGTCGAACGATGCGAGCAACGAATCGGTCGCACGCGCCAACGTCTGGTGCAGCATCTGGCCGCCGAAATTCTGAGGCTTGCACGCGCCCGCATGCCACGCCATCTCGAGGCCTTCACCGATATTTTGAGGCAAGCCCGCGAAGACGCCCTTGAACCCGAACGCCTCCTTCACCATGGCCGCATTCGCTCCGTAACCGCCCGTGGCGATGACCACGGCGCGGGCATTCAGCTGCATGCCTCGGCCTTCGCCGTCGACGACGACCACGCCGCCGACCGAGCCGTCCTCGTTTTCGACCAGACGCTTCGCGGTGGTTTCGAGAAGCAAGGCTCCTTCGGGCACGACGAATTCTTCCACCATGCGGTCGAAAAGCGGGCCGCGCTCATCGTAGTCGGGAAGCGCGGTGATATCGGCGCCCATGCCGAGATAGGTGAAATTCCATCCGAGTTCGGCCATCCAATCGACGGCGGCCGACGAGGAGTTGACCAGCTGGCGAATCGCCGCGGCATTCACGCGCCAGTGGGAATCGGCGATCCAATTCTGGATAATCGGCTCGGTGTCGGTAGAAGCGCCGGCCGCCTTGGCGAACGAGCTGTTCGGAACCGAAGGCGCCCACGACTTCAGGCTGGCGCCGCCGAGATGGGAGGTTTTCTCCACAAGGGCGACCTTGAGGCCCGCCTGCGCGGCGCGCACCGCGGTATTGGCGCCCGAGCAGCCGGCCCCTACGACCACGACGTCGTAATCCCGCGTTTCCCGGATGTCGATTTCTTCGGACGTATTGCCCGGCAGCGCGCTCGAAAGCCTGACGTCGAGCCTCGATTTCCAATCGTGCGCATCGGCGGTCGCGGCGGCTTTGCCGCCCTCGGGCGCAGACGGGGCGCACGATGCAAGCCCGCATGCCGCGAAAGCCCCTGCAAGCGCGGCGCCGACGAATCCTCTTCTTGAAACGGTCATGATGTCTCCTCCTGATGATGAAAACCCTCGCACGAACAACGTCGTCGTTCATGGGAAATCATGGCTGCACCAGGCGTTTGACGATAGACCCCGACGGTGGGGTTTTGCCCGTGCGCAAGCGCTATGCGAATCGCCGAAACGCGCGCTGTGATAGCCTTGTGGCCGACAAGGCGGAAAGGAGAGGCATGAAGAACGATTCCATACGCATCATCATGGGCTTTTCGACGCTTTGCTGCGTGAACGTCGTCTGCTTCTTTCCCGACGCGCTTGCCCCCTGGGCTTCGACCGAATGGCTGCGGACCTACAACATGTACGCCCGCCCGGCAGAGTGCATCTCGCTTATAGCCATCGCGGCGTTCGCGTTCAAGATTCCCCGGATAATCGGAGCGGCAGGCGTGGGAATAGGCTACGGAGCGCTTTTCTGCGGATTATGCGCCCCCGCCGTTTTGGGAAGCGCCGCGAACGCGCCCGCTTTCGCGGGCATGCTCTGCGGCATAGGGCTCGCCCCCACGATGATGTTCTGGTTCGCCTTTTTGACCAAGCTGCCGGAACGGCGGCAGGCCATCGCGCAAGGATGGCAGGCCCTCGTCGGCGAATGCCTTTTCTTGGCCGTCTCGTTCTTTTTCGACGCGGGCATCGCTCCTACATGCATTTTGACCGCCGCATCGGCCGCATGCGCCCTGGGGGCGAACTCGGACGGGCTGTTTGCGGAAGACGGAGAAACGGCGTCTTCCGTCAGGACGTTTCTCAACCGCGGAAAGACGGAATGGCTCGCTTCTTGCGCAGGATATCTTATCGCCTCTTTGGTGTATGGAGCGCTCGTGGCTCTTTCGCGCGGAGCGGCGGGCGGGGCCGCCTCGGAAACGGCCTCCTCGATCGGCGCTCCGATCGGCGCGCTTTTCTTCATCATATGGGTGAAAGCCAGCAGGAATCGCGATTACGGCAATGTTTCCGAATGGGTCGTCGCCGCATCGGCCGCCGCATGCCTTCTGCCCGACAGCATGACCGTGCTTCTCTTTTCGGCGTTCTTCCAAATAACGGGGCTTTTGCTCTTTTCTTTGTTCATCGACCGCCTTTCCACCATCCCGCGCGCGGCCGTGGCATGCATCGCGATCGCCTACGGCATTTCCCACCTGCTGTTTTTCTTCGGGCTTTACCTCCCCGGCGCGACCGGGGCGGCCGAAGGCGGGCAGGCCGCCTCGCAGAAGGCCGCATGGCTCGCCTGCGCCATCGGCGCGACGGCGTTCATCGCGCGGACATGGCGGGCAAACGCACGCCGCGTCGAACTGGAAGACCGCTGCCGTTCCTACGAACGCGTCATCGAGGCGCAGCAAGGAGAAATCAAGCGTCGCGACGAGGAAAGCGCCTTATTGCGGGCGGCGGCGTTCGACGGCGGCGCCGATCGCGAATACGACACCGCCTGCAGGCTCATCGCGAAAGAACGCGGCCTGACGAAAAGGGAAACCGAGATTTTGCAGCTTCTCGTGCGCGGACGCGACGTCTCGTTCATATGCGACGAGCTCTATCTCGCCCGCAATACCGTCAAGGGGTACACGAAGCGCATCTACGCGAAGATGGACATCCATTCGAAGCAGGAAGCCATCGACGCCGTGAGGCGTTTGATGGCGCGCCGATAGCGCGCGATGCCGCACCCCCGCATCGCGCAGGCGCGAACGCCGGGCGGAAGCGGCCGGAGGGCGCGGCATGCCGTCGGGCGGATGGCCGCGATGCCCGCCGGCCGCCAAGCGGAAACGAATCCCGTCGCCGCGCGCGGGCGGCGCGAGCGCTTCGGGCGCGCATCGCGCCGGGCCTTACGGCGCATTGCGGACATCGAAACCTGAAACTCGGCGTCGAAAGGCGACCGGAGCGCCGATAGGCCCGTATAATGACTCGCCGTCAACCGTACCGACCGCACGAACGTCAAGGAGCCGGACATGCGCGAAACAGGATACCGCGCCTTTCTTTCCACTCGTCATGTGCCGAGCATCGTCATCGCCATGACATTCGCCCGCCTTCCCATGGGCGTGGTCACGCTTATCCTGGTGCTGTTCGTGAACACGCATTACGGCGCCGCCGTTTCAGGCATGGCCACGGCGGCCTTCACGGCGGGCGTTGCCTGCTTCGGCCCCGTGTTCGGCCGCATGGTGGACAAGGGGCGCGGCCCGGCAACCCTGCGCATCCTGGGCGTGGCGGAGCTTGCCGCCGTCATCGCGCTGGTGACCATGGTGTCGATGCAGGCGCATCCCGCGGCCACGGTTGCCTGCTCGTTCGCCGCAGGGGCCCTTACCCCTCCCATCGCAGGAGCGACCAGGTCGCTTTGGCCTTCCATGCTGGATATAGGCCTGATTTCGACCGCCTACAATTTCGAAGTACTCGTGGTAGACCTCATCTATGTCGGCGGGCCTTTGGCCGCCAGTCTTTTCATCGCGGCAGGCGTGCCCGAATGGGGGCTCGTCGCCGCCACCGTGGGCTGCACCGCAGGCTCTCTCGTGCTCGCCTCGCTCGAACCCATCAAGCGGCACGCGCAACGCAACAAAGAGCGGGCAAGCCGCACGGAAGAGTCGCACGCGATGCAGAAGCGGCCCGCGCTCATGACCCTTGCCATCGGATTGCTTTTGGCGGTCTGCCTGGGAAAGATGTGCTATTCGGGCTGGCTCGAAGCGCTCATACCGCTGTTCTATTCCAACCAGGGGACGGCCATTCTGGGCTCGGCCGCCATTTCGGCCTGGTCGGTCGGGGCCGTTTTCGGCGTAGTGCTGTTCAATCGGTTCCAGCCTTCGCCGCGCACGCTGGCAACCCGCAAACAGCTTCCTGTGTTCGCCGCGGTCTTTTTCGTCGCGACGCTTTCGACCCCCGTCGCCGACGGATTCGCCGCCATGTGCGCCGTCATGTTCGTCATCGGCATGGCGGGCGCGCCGTGCGATAACCTGTACTATCAGATCAGCGGCTCGCTCGCCCCCGAAGAGCGGCAGGCCGAGATGTTCTCGTGGCTCAACACCGCCACCAGCGTGGGCGTATCGGCAGGCGCGTTTTTCGCGGGCGTCGCCGTCGAAAGCGCCGGCTTCGATGCCGCCTTCCTCCTGCCTTCGCTTTGCTCGTTCGCCTCGTTCGCGCTCGCCCTTGCGCTGGCCGCGCGGATCGCGGCATCGACGAGAAAGCATGCGGGCGACGATCGTCCGAAATAAACGGCGGCCGCCGAAACCGCGAAGCGTCCCCCGATCCGACGGCGGAGTGCGCCGATAAACCCGAAATACCTGGCATCCGGCGATAGCCGCACCCCGCGCACGCCCGTATAATGCCGCTCGCCATGAAAAACGACGGCGGGAAACGCAGGCACGCCGCAGCGCAACGCGACCCCGATACGAAATACGGCGCGAAACGCCCCTCCTGTTGCGCTTTCGCCCCCCGCATGCCCGCCGATACCGCGATTCGAGGAGTCCGCATGCTTCAAATCAAAAAAGTGCCCCTGTTCGGCACGCGCGCACGATGCGTCAAGCAGCTGTACCAGGAAGCGTTTCCCGTCGAACAGCGCGTGCCGTTCTGGTCGCTGCGTCTGCGCTCGGGCATGAACGGCATGGAGCTTTCCGCCTATTACGACGAAGACGTCTTCTGCGGATTCGTGAACCTTGTCGCGTCGGATGACGCCGTTTACGTCTATTACCTGGCCGTCGACGCCGAGCGACGCGGAAAAGGCTACGGCGCGATGATCCTCGACGATTTGAGGCGGCGCTATGCGGGAAAAACCATCGCGCTCGATATCGAGGCGACCGATCCGGCCGCCGACAATCCGCGACAGCGTGCCGCGCGGCGGGCGTTCTACCTGGACAACGGATTCGTATCGTCCGGCTACGGATTCAAAGACGGCGGGCTTTTCGAAGTGCTCGTCTGCGGCGAAAAGCTCGCGGGCCCGGGCGCGTACGCATCGCTGATCGACCGGCTCGCCTTCGGCTTGACGAGCACCGTGGTGCGCCCCATGAAAGAAATCAAGCACCCCAGGAAACGTTAGGGCGAAGATGCACGCATAAGAAAACGGCACGGCTATACAAGCCGTGCCGTTTGAAGTTTACGGCCCGTATCATGGACCGTCTATGCGCGCCTTTGCGACCCCTTCCAACGCGTCAAACGGCGCTCGACGATTTCGAACGCCTCATAAAGCACCACGCCCAAAAACGCCATGGCGATGATGCCCGCGAACATCTTCGGATACGCCAGAAGCGCCCAGGCGTCCACGATGAAGTAGCCCAGACCGGTCGACCCCGCCAGGCTCTCCGCGAAAAACAGGATGGCCACCGCCGTGCCGCTCGAAATGCGCAACGCCGTGAACAGCTCGGGCAGCGTGGCGGGAACGATGA
>USEZ01000087.1 GCA_900553775.1 uncultured Slackia sp.
AGAAACCGCTGTCCTGCCATTAGACGACACCCCAGTGCGTATCGCATTTCAAGCGCGAGACAGAATAATACCGATGCACCCCGTTTTCGTCAACGTCTTTTTTCAAAAAAATTCCGACGGGCAGATTGCGGGACAAACGTCCCGAATATCGCGCCGCATGCGGCCCCTCGCCCCTCCGACGTGTTGCCTGCGCGGCAGAAACCGAGCACAGGCAACGCAGGAAGAACTAAACCTAGTAATCGTTGGCCGCCGGGGAGTTCATCCAATCCTGATAGAACGCCTCGTATTCGCCGGCCAACACCGCCTCGCGGGCTTTCGCCATAAGGTCGATCAAGAAATGCAGGTTATGGATGGAAAGCAGGATGCCGCCGAGCATTTCTTTCTGCATGACCAGATGGCGCAGGTATGCGCGCGTGTACTGCGTGCATACCGGACAGCTGCATTGCGGATCGAGCGGCGTGAAATCTTCCTTGTATTTCGCATTGCGCAGGTTCATGCGGCCCTGATGCGAAAACGCCGTGCCCATACGGCCCGTGCGCGTGGGAAGCACGCAGTCGAACATGTCGACGCCCTCGCGCACCGCGCGCACGAGCGTGGTGGGATTGCCCACGCCCATGAGATAGCGCGGCTTGTCCTGCGGCAGCGCCTGGCACACCGCGCCGAGCGTCTCGAACATCACGTCGTGGGGCTCGCCGACCGAATAGCCGCCGATGCCGAATCCTTGGAAGCCCTTATGCCCCGCCGCACGGCTCTTCTCGTCTATCTCCATCAGGCGGCGCGCGCTTTCAAGGCGCAGATCGAGATGCATGCCGCCCTGCACGATGCCGAACAGCGCCTGGTCTTCGCGGGTATGGGCGGCGCAGCAGCGCTCAGCCCACTCCCAGGAAAGCTTCGTGGAGGCGGCCACCGCCTCTTTTTCGGCCGGATAGCCGATGCACTGGTCGAGCTGCATGACGATATCGGCGCCGATCCGCTGCTGGATGTCCATATTGCTCTCGGGCGTCCAGCGGTGCTTGCTGCCGTCGTAGTCGCGCGCATGGAAGCTCACGCCGTCGGCGTCGGTTTTCATCATGTGGTCGAGGCTGAACAGCTGAAACCCGCCCGAATCGGTAAGCATGGGGCCGTTGTAGTTCATGAACTTCTGCACGCCCCCCGCGCGCTCGATGATATCGACGCCGGGACGCATATACAGATGATACGTGTTGGCAAGCACCACCTGGCTTTTCATGTCATGCAGCTGGTCGACCGTCACGCCTTTCACCGTGGCGTGCGTTCCCACCGGCATGAACATGGGCGTATGCACCGTGCCGTGCGCGGTGTCGAAACTGATCGCGCGCGCATTGCCGTCGCGCGCATCGACCGTCACGTCGAAAAGTGCCATGGGAAAACTTCCTTTCACGAAGCGAATATATCGAGAACAGATGACGAACGCTCTACCGAGAATCGCGCGAGGCGAATCGCGAAGCGCGCCGCCTCGAAAGAAACAAGAAAGACGCGACGATCGCACGGCCGGAACACGGAGGGCCCTTCGCCCTCGAATCGCCGCAACGCAGGCGAAAGGCTCCCTCGCAGCCGGACGACCCCGTTCCGTCGGCGCGATGTTCCAGGTCGCCGCAACGGAGCGAGAGGCCGCCCGGCGTTCCGAATCGGCCCGACTGGCGCAGGGAGCGCACTTAGGTGCGTGACCGGAGCACGGAGGGCCGAGACGGGGTGCCTGGCGGCTTTGCAGCGTCGACCCCGTTGCGCCGTTCGGAAGAACGGCGCAACCTAGGACGCGCAGCTTTCGCACTCCTCCACTTCGAGCGATTTGCTGCGCACGTAATACACCGTTTTCACGCCGGCCTTCCACGCCTCGTAATACAGGTCGAACACCTGGCGCATGGTGTAGTCGTTCGTTATATAAAGATTCATCGACTGCGCCTGGTCGACATGGCGCTGGCGGATACCCGACGCGCGCACGCTCCACGTCTGGTCGATCAGATGGGCGGGCTTATAGAGCCAATACGTCGCGGGCGACAGCTCGGGCGCCACGCGCGGCAGCATGCCGCCCTTCTTCTCTTCGAGGAAGAACCGCCGCATGATCGGATCGATTCCCGGCGTGGTTCCCGAAAGAATGCTCGTCGACGACGTGGGAGCCACGGCCATCAGGTATGCGTTGCGCATGCCCGCCGCCGCCTTCTCGCGCACAGCCGCCCACGGGGCGGAGTCGTAGCCGCGCTTGTCGAAATAGGCGCCCGTCTGCCAGTCGCTTCCCTCGAAAACGGCGTAAGAGCCCTTTTCCGCGGCCAGATCGGCCGAAGCCTCCACGGCGCAGCGGTTGATGCGTTCGAACACTTCGTCGGCGAAGGAGAGATGCTCGTCCGACTCCCAGCGGATGCCGCGCTTGGCAAGCATATGGTGATACCCCGATACGCCCAGGCCGATCGAGCGGTAGCGCTTGTTCGTGATGCGCGCGTATTCGAGCGCGTAGAAGTTCAGGTCGATCACGTTATCGAGCGCACGCACGGCCGCACGCACCACGTCGCGCAGCGCATCCTCGTCTTCCACCGCGAGCCTTCCCAGCGACAGGCTGGCAAGGTTGCACACCACGAAATCGCCGGGGCGGGTAGTGGAAACCACCACCGTGTCGCCCTCGGCCGTGCGCGTTTCCACCGACACGCTTTCCACCGGCGCCATGTTCTGCGCGATTTCCATGCACAGGTTGCTGCAATAGACGATCCCCGCGTGCGGATTGGGGTTCGCGCGGTTCACGATGTCGCGGTTGAACGTGAACGGCGTGCCCGTTTCCACCGCGCTTTTGAGCACCAGGCGCACGATGTCTTTGATCGTCATGGTGCGCTTGGGAATGCGCGGATCGGCCACGCAATCGAGGTAGCGCTTCTCCCATTCCTCGCCGAAATAGTCTTCGAGCGCATAGCCTTTCACCACGAGAATGTCGTGCGGGCACATAAGATGCCAGTCCTGGTTCATGTCATCGCCCGCCATGCGCCAGAACAGATCCGGATAGCAGACGGCGGGGAATACATCGTGGGCCTTCATGCGGTCGTCGCCGTTGTTGGTGCGCAGCTGCAGGAATTCCGGCAGGTCTTTATGCCACGCATCCAGATATACCGCCGCCGCGCCCGCACGCATGCCCAGCTGATCGACCGCCACCGCCGTGTCGTTGATGATGCGGATCCAGCGAATCACGCCGCCCGCCGCGCCTTCGAACCCGCGGATCGTGCCGCCCGTCGCACGCACTTTGCCCAGATACATTCCCATGCCGCCGCCGAATTTGCTCACCTGCGCGAAGTTGTCGATGCTGCGATAGATTCCTTCCAGGCTGTCGGGCACCGTGTCGATGAAGCAGCTCGACAGCTGATGATGGGGCTTGCGGGCGTTGCTCATCGTGGGCGTGGCCATGGTCACCTCGAGCTTGGAGAGCATGTCGTAGAAGCGGCGTACCCAGCCCATGCGGTCGGTCTTTTCTTCCATGGCGAGATGCAGCGCGATACCCAGAAACATCTCCTGCGGGCTTTCGATCGACACATGCCGGCGCGTGGTGATCACATAGCGCTTGATGAGCAGGTCGAGCCCCGAATAGGTGAACAGCTCGTCGCGCTCGGGCGCGATGAAGCCCGAGGCCTGCTCGATTTCGGCGCGCGTATAGCGTTCGAGAATGTAGGAGCCGTAGAGGTCTTGGTCGGTCAGCCAACGCACCTTGTCGTAGAACGTCTCGATCCCGCGTTCGGCGCAATCGATGGCAAGCTGACGGCGGAAGGAAAACGACAGAAGGCGCGCGGCGATGAATTCCCACTTCGGAGCCTCTTGGCACGTCAGCTCCACGGCGGCGCGCGTAAGCGACGCAAGACGCTCGTCGATCGGCATGTCGGGCTTCACGAAGCTTTTGAATTTGACCGCGAGCGCCGAAAGGGCATACGGCTCGTCCGGGAAATCTTTCTGAATGCGCGCGAGGCAGGCGTCGAGGCGGGAGGCGTCGGACGACTCGCGGCCGCACGGGGGGATATCGCACGAAGCCACGGCGGTGGCGACGATATCGGCGCGGACGGTTCGCAATTCGGCGCGACGGTGGCGATACAGGATATAGGCCTTCGCCTCGTCGAAATAGCCTTGCTCCATAAGGCTGCGCTCCACGATGTCCTGGATGGCCTCCACCGTGCGGGCGTCCGTCGCCGCGATCGATTCCTCCGCCGCACGCAGCAAAGCGGCAAGCGTTTCCTCGGATGCTTCGCGGTTGACGTCGGAAAACGCGCCCGCTATGGCTGCGACGATCTTCGAACCGTCGTAGGCCTCCGTCGCCCCGCTTCGTTTGACGATATCCATAGATGCTCCCCTTCCGGCACAAGGCGCGCGGCAAACCGGCAGGCGCGCGGACGCCTCTCGTGCGGATTCGTTTATTGCTACTTTTTCAATAGCATTTAAGCACGGGCGACGACGTTTCGGCGGCATGCGTCGGCAAACACGCACCCGTCGACGGAAAAACCGCAAATCGAACGCAGCGGCTAAGCGGAGCGAAAACACCCGCGCACGAGGCCGAAAGCACGCAAAGGCGCAGCCCGAAGGCCGCGCCTTATACGCAACAGCGACGTATTCGCGGGGAAAGAAGCCTTGGATGAGGAGACACGCACACACAAAACCGCAACGAACACGCCGCATTTTCCGATGGACGAAACCCTAGTCGATTTCATCCATCGGAATACTGTTGTGATCACACGCCGTAAACCAAAGGATGATGCCCGCTACGATGCAGATCCCCATCATGTAGTACGCAGGAGCCATTCCATTGCCCGTGAAGTCAATCAAAGCGGTCGCCACCATGGAAGCCGTTCCTCCGAAGATGACGTATGCGATATTCGACCCCAAAGCAGCGCCCGTATAACGAACCTCGGTCGGGAACAATTCTGCCTGGTAGCATGCGATATTGGAGTCGTTGATGGAAAGCGTCACGCACAATATGAGCTCGGCGACGATGACGATCGGCAGGCTCGCCGTATTCAGCATCATGAATCCAGGAATACTCAAAGCCACAAAGGCTATGCATGCGCCGATGAGCATCTTCCTACGTCCCACGATGTCGGACACCTTCCCTGCCGCAAATACGATAATCACATAAGCGAGCAAGGCAACGTCGGTAGCAAGCTGCGCGAAAGCCGCATCCATGCCCGCATAGCCGGTCAGATACGTCGGCAAATACGTCAAAACCAAATAGAAGCCCACGGAGTTGACCATCGTGGCGGCAATGCTGGAAAGCAGGCGCTTGCCGTACTTCTTGAACACCAAGAGAGTGGGATGCTCGACTTCCTTATGGGCGGAGTCGCCCGATTCCATCTGCTGATACGCGGGAGAATCGTCGAGCTTCAATTTAATATAGAAATGGAATGCGATGCCGAGAGGACCGGCCAGCAAGAACGGAATGCGCCATCCCCACTCAACCACGTCTGCTTCGGGGATGAACGCTTTGATCAGCAAGGCCGCCGTCGATCCGGCGAACAAGCCCATGGCTGTCGATGCGGGAACAAGGGAACAATACTTGCCGCGATGTTTCGGCGGGGCGTATTCAGCCAAAAAGACCGCTGCACCCGAATATTCGCCCGCAGCGGAAAATCCTTGAATGCTTCGCAATGCAAGCAGCAAAATCGGAGAAAGCAATCCGATCGTCTCGAACGACGGAAGGCAGCCAATCAAGAATGCCGCGGCCGTCATCAAAAGAATCGACGTCGAAAGCGACCATTTGCGGCCTTTCTTATCGCCCATGCTTCCCCAAAACGCTGCACCGAGCGGACGGAATATGAACGAAAGCGCGAATACGGCGAACGCCATCAATGTGGAATCGACCGCCGATTCAGGAAAGAACACGACGCCGATCGTAATGGCGAAATAGGTGTAGGTGGCATAGTCGAACCATTCGAGAAAATTCCCAAGGAATGACGACAACGCCACTTTAAAAGGCACTTTTGCCTCTGCGACTTCTGCACTCATGACAGGTTCCTTCGTAGAATCTCGTGACAATCGCCAGAGAAACGGGCCATCTCTTTCGATACGAAGAGCGAAACGACACGCAGCATCGGCAACAACCCCTTTCGAGAAATGAAAGGCGGCCGTCCTCACGCCGGACAGGCCGCCTTCGAGGCGGTTTAAATCCGCTTAGACGAATTCCTTCTTAATGGCCTCGACCATGTTCTTTACGGCCGCATCGCACAAGATGACGCCCTTTTCACGCGACGAGGCGGCCGGATGGGAAAGGCAGCCCGAAGGAGGCGTGTAATCGGCGATGATGGGAAGCACGTCGTAATTGGGCAACTCGGCAGGAAGTCCCGTGTAAAGTTCGGGGTCGATGGCATCCATGTCCACCAAATCCGGGTAGAACAAAAGCATGAGCGACGTTTCCATGACGCCCGCATGTTCAAGGTCCCAACCGGTAAAGCCATCGGGATACAACTCAGCAATCGTGTCGTCGTCAACGAAATCCCAGTAAGAAAGCAGTTGGATTTTCACGTCGTCGATTCCGTTCGCACGCGCTTCCTCAAGGGCAAGCTCGGCACCTTCGAAAATGAACTGGTAGTTCTCGTAATGACCGTTCATGAATACGATTTTGCGAGCGCCATGAACGATGATGTTGTACACGATATCGCGAGCGAGCATAATGAGCGTCTGTCCGCGCAGACTTGTGGTTCCACTCAGATGGAAGCCGCCGCCCGAACGCTGCTGGGAACGATATCCGTAGTTGATCGGCGCCGACACCACGCCTTCTACCCTGCCCTCGGTCGCCTCGACCAACGCTTCGGCGGTCGCGCCCGCCATCGCCTTGGTCAGCGCAGCATCGACGCACATGGCCATGTGCGAGCCGTGCTGCTCAAGCGCGCCGACGGGAATGAAAGCCACCGCGTCGCCGGCGAGCTTTTCGCGATATGTGAACGCATCCATTTCCTCCATGTAAACGCTTTTCTTCATGAAGACCTCCTCTTCGCACGGCCCCGCTCCGCCCGGTGGGAAAGGGCCGATCGGCATGAGCGGCGCATTTTCCACGCCGCCGCTTCAGACATCTACTTCAATCCCTCTTTCGCCGCTTCTTCTTCGATTCGGGCAGCAAGGGACTCTTCTATCTCTTCTTGTTTTTCATGCTTTTCTCCCGCTTCGCCTGCGGCTTTCGTGGCGAAAACGATTTGCGACACGCCGCCGACGATAATCAGGGCGCCGCCAATGACCTGGAATGCTGCCATGGTTTCACCGAACAGGGACAAACCGAGCAGGCTTGCCATAATGGTTTCCTGGTATGAGATAGCGGCCAACTCGCCCGCCTTCAGACGTTTCGTGGCATGGGTCAGCAGATAGAACGCACCGAAGCCGGTAATCAAAGCGGCCGCAATCAGCCAAGCCCACGAAGACCAATCCATGGTGAACATGTTCCACGGATGGGTGATAATCTGGCCTGCTGTGTCGAACTGCGTCACGCCGTTGATCTTTTCGGTGTAGGAAAGCGGCTGCAGGAAGAAGTGATGCCAAATAAGCAGAACGACGATGGAAAGCGAGGCGAACAGGAAATTCCACCAAGAACGGACGTTAGAATCGCAATCCTCGCGATAACGGGAGAAGAACAGGTACAAACCGTACGCGATGCCCGAAGCGAATGCGATCGCGTTGCCGAAGGAATACTTCGGATCGAGGTCGAGCGTCAAACCCTGAGGCGTGATGATTCCCACGATGAGCAGCATGCCGATAACCACGGCGATAATGCACATGATGCCTTTGATATTGAGCTTTTCCTTCAGGAAGATCGCGGCAAGAATCGTAGAGTAAATCGGACCCGTGTAGATAAGGAACGAGGCGTTAGCCAACGTGGTGTACTGCGTCGAAAGGCAATACAGACCGGAAAGCAGGCCCAGAAAGACGCCCGACGCCAGCATGGTTCCCGAGAATCGCGTCTCTTTGATCTTGCGCCAGCTTCCTGCAATGAAGCAGAAGATAATCGAAAGAACGATGAAGCCCGCGAAATTGCGCCAGAACGAAACGAAATCGCCCGGAGCGTTGATGAAACGCGTGAATGCGCCGATGCCGCCCATCAGGGAAGACGAGCAGAA
>USEZ01000088.1 GCA_900553775.1 uncultured Slackia sp.
GTGGCATCGAGCAGAGAAAACGTGCCCGTGGTCAAAGCCGCCACCGCGAATTGGAACGACACCACGCCCGACGCGTCGTTGATCAGCGACTCGCCCGACAAAAGCACCTCCTGGCGCTTGGTCAGCGACGCCCTTTGGGAAAGCGAGGCCACCGCGACGGCGTCGGTGGGGCCGAGCGCGGCGCCGAGCGCGAACGCCGCCGCAAGCGGGACGCTCGGCTGGACGATATTGAGCGCGAATCCCGCCACGAGGATCGTGGCCACCACCAACCCGACGGCGAGCGAAAGGACGACGGTGCGATTCGACCAAAGCGCCGCCTTGTCGACCTGACGCGCCTCGTCATAGAGCAAAGGCGCGATGAACAGCACGAGGAACAGCTCGGGCTCCATGGTGAAATTCGACGTGGTGAAGCCGCACAGCGCGATGACGGCGCCGATCGCGATCTGGATAAGCGGCGTGGAAACGCCGCGCACCACCTGGTTGATGACCGCGGACACCACGACGGATGCGGCGAGGATGAGGATGAATCCGAATGTCGTCATAGGCATGCTCCTTCGTTTGCGAAAAGGACGTCGATTTCGCGCGGAAGCATCGAAATCTCGAAACGGCGGCCGTGCGCGGCCTCGCCGTCTATCTGGACGGGCGGCTCTTCATCGAACGAAAGCGCAAGACGGGCCGCGCGCCCGAACGACAGCACGTCGGCATAGCCCGTATGCCTGCCCTCTTTCGCCTTCAGAAACACCTTGGCCGCCTTCAGAGGACCGATCGGCGGATGGGCGATGCAGTAGTCGAACAGCCCGTCGTGCGGATCGGCCCCGGGACACACTTTGAACCCTCCGCCGTACGTCGGGCCTATCTGCACCGCGAGCAGAAGCATCGATAAGCGGGCTTCGGGCGTGCCGTCGACGGAAAGGCCGAAGGCGTATTCGTCGCGGTGAAACGCCAGCTGCACCATCCCCTCTTCCAGGAAAAGCCGCGTGCCCGTGCGCCCCGTGCGCTCTCTGCGCTCGTGGGTTCCCAAGGCGATGGCGGCGTCGAGCCCGAACGAGAGCGTCTGCATGAACGGCACGCCGTTGGCAAGCCCCACGTCGGCCGGGCGCGAGACGGCATCGACCAGACGGAAGAACGCCTGCTCGTAATCGAGCGGCATGCCGAGCGTGCGCGCGTAATCGTTGCCGTTGCCGCACGGGATAAGCCCGAGCGCGGGACGTCGGCCGCGCGGAATGTCGAGAAGCCCCGCAACCGCCTCGTGCACCACGCCGTCGCCGCCCACGACGACGAGCGTGTCGAAAGCGGCCGAAGAGCGAGCGAGTTCGGCCGCATGGCCCGGGCTGCGCGTGGTTTCCACGCGCAGAGAGCAAAACGGCGAGGCGCACGACGCGGCGGCATAGCGCAGAAACGCCGCGCTTCGGGCTCCGTTGCCGTTCTGGGCGGCCGGGTTCACGATGGCCAAGGCGTTCCCGAGACGACGCACGAGCCGACCCCTTTCGTTCGATTATGCGATGGTTGCATACAGTATACGGCCTTGTTCCCCGCCCTTTGCCGATCCCAAGAAGACGCGCACGGCATTTTCAGCTTCGCTGCGCACAGAAAGCGGCACGGCGTCGAAAAACGACGAAGGCGCGGCATGCGCGCCGCGCCTTCGTCCATGCATGCGGGATGGGCAGGCGGCCGCCTGCTCGAAAAGCGGCCGTCGCCCGCACGCCGGCCGCGCGACGGAAAGCCGATCAGCGATTCGCCGCGAAAGCCGCGAGCACAAGCTCCGTGAACGCGCACGCATCCTCGCATGCGCGCTTGTTGTTGATCTCGTAGTTGGCGAAGCCGTCGTGCTCCGCCGTATCAGTGATGCCGCGCACCGACGAAAACGCGATGCCGTTGGCGTAGCATACCTGGGCCATCGCGGCGCTTTCCATATCGACGGCAAGCGGATTATGGCGAGCCATCACGTCGCCGCGCTGCGTATCGTCGACGAATTGGTCGCCCGAAACGAACGGCCCGAAGCGCACCGGACGCTGCGCGCGCTTCGCGGCCGCATGCGCGGCGGCGAGCAGCCCCTCGTCGACCGCGAAAGCTCCCGAAGGGTAGTACGGATACGACTCCACGAGCACCATCTGCGCATCCATGTCGTGATACGAAAACGCGGTGCCCACCACGATGTCGAACAAGTCGGCCGCAGGCGCCATGCCGCCTGCGGCCCCGGCGTTGACGATCGCATCGACGCCGTAACGGTCGATAAGCATCTGGCACACCATGGCGGCGTTGGCCTTGCCCACGCCGCAGCAGGTCAGAACCACAGGCATGCCGGCGAACTCGCCTTCATAGACCTCGACGGCCGCCCGCTTCTCGCTGCGCTGAAGCTCGAGCTTTTCGAGAAAGGGCGTCACCTCGGTTTTCGTGGCGCATACGATACCGACGGCCATGTCCTACGCCTCCTCGGACGAGGCGGGCACGGGAGCGAAATCGACCAGAGGCGCATCGTTCCAGATCTCTTCCAGGCGATAGTAGTCGCGGCCCTCGGGCTGGAATACGTGCACCACGAAATCGCCGTAATCCTGCAAAGCCCAGAACCCCTCCTGCGCGCCTTCCACGCTATAGGGCTTCACGCCCGCTTCCTTGGTTTCGGCCTCTTCGATCGCATCGAGCACCGCGTCGATCTGGCGGTTGTTCTGCGCCGTGGCGATCACGAAGAAATCGGTGATGCCGGAAAGCTCGCGCACGTCCTGGATCATGATGTCGACGGCTTTCTTGGAATCGGCGGCGCGCGCCGCGATCAAAGCCTTCTCGATGGAGGGCAGCCCTTTATCCTGTGCCATGAAAATGAAATCCTTTCGCTTCGAAGCGGATGAGGCATCCGCCGTGGTTTTCGACCTACTCTATGACGATGACGCGCGCCGCATGGGCCGCATCCGCGCGCTCGGATACCGGGGCGTCTTCGTGGCGCCACGGGCGCGCATCCTCTCTTTCGGCGCGATTGGCGACCAGCGCATTCCAAACGACGAGGGAATCGGGATGCACGGGCAGGCCGCCTTCGATCAGGTAGACGAGCGTCGAGGCATACGCCATGAAAAACAACTCGTCGAGCGGCACTTCGCCCACCGCCTCGCGCAATGCGGCGGCGCCTGAAAACGTGCGCCCCGGCTCGATGATGTCGGCGATGAACACCACCTTGTCAAGATCGGCCATATCGGCCGCGCCGCACGTATGCCGGGAAATCGCCTGCAAAACCTCCCCGGAAAGCTCGGGGAACTCTCGCTTCAGCGAATACGGCGCCGTCAGCGCATGGAGCACGCCAGGCATCTGCTTGCGGACGCTTTTCGGGGCGAGCCCGTGCTTTTTCGCCAAGCGCTTGAGCTCTTTGAACGAAAGGGCCTTGTCCCAATCGTGCAAAAGACCCGCGACGGCGGCGGCATTCTCGTCGACGCCGTAGATGCGCGCAAGCTGCTCGGCCGCCTGCGCCACGCCCATCGAATGGCTGTAGCGCGACGGTTTGACGCGCCGCTTCAGACGCAGGCGCATTTCTTCGAATGTATCGGGATCGACCATCGATCGCTTCCTTCCTTGTAAAACAGCATCGGCGTCGCGCGGCAAAAGGCGCAGGCGGGCGTGCCCGCAAAACGCCGCGGCCTTAAGGTCGCGGCAGAGCACATCGACGCATGCGGCGCCGTCGAGCCTCACCGAGGCTCTCGATACAGCCCGTTCCGCTCGATGCAGTCTGACACAACCTGAGGCACCAGATAACGAATCGACCGCCCCATGCGCACTTTCTCCCTCAAATCAGTGGAAGAGATGGCGAGCGCCGTCGCTTCGAACATCGATACATGGCGGATGCCCGCATGCGTTCGCATGTAGCGCCTGCGGGCGTCGTCGATCGCATATCCGGGGCGCGTGACGGCGATCAGACGGGCCAGGCGCGCCACCTCGGCGGCATCGCGCCATTCCAGAATGCGCTGCACCGCATCGGCGCCCAAAATGAAATAGAGCTCGACGTTTTCGGGGTAATGCGCGCGCAGGGCGCGCAGCGTGTCCACCGTGTACGTCTCGCCCGCCCGGTCGATTTCGAGCCGGCTCGCATCGAAACGGGGGTTGTCCGCCACGGCGGCCCTCACCATGGAGAAGCGCGTCTCGGCGTCGGTAACGCTCCTGTCGCGTTTCATCCACGGATTTCCCGCGGGCATGAACACCACGCCTGCCAGGCCGAATGCATCGCATGCCTGCTCGGCGCAGGCGAGGTGCCCCATATGGATGGGATCGAACGTCCCCCCCATGATGCCGAGCCTCGCACGGCGGCCGTCCGCGCCCAAATCGTCGAAACGTTCGCACACCGCACAGTCCGAAACGGCGTCGGGCACGCCGCATCGGCCCGTCTGCGCGCAATCGGAGGCGACCACTAGCCGCGCACCTGCCCCGTGCCGCGAATGACGTATTTGTACGACGTCAGCGCATCGAGCGCGAAGGGGCCGCGCACATGCAGCTTCTGCGTGGAAATGCCGATTTCCGCCCCCAGGCCGAAGCATCCCCCGTCGGTGAAGCGCGTCGAGGCGTTGGCGTAAACCGCCGCCGCATCGACGCCTGCCAGGAAATCCTCGATCGCAGACGCGCCCGCGCATGCCGATTCGTCGGCCACGATGCACTCGGAATGACCCGTGCCGTAGCGGTTGATATGGCGGATCGCCTCCTCGATGCCGTCAACCGCCTTCACGCTGATCTCGGGCGCGAGATACTCGCGGCCCCAATCCTGCTCGGTCGCGTCGGCGAAGCGCTGCGCCCCGCCCTCGCCGGACGCGGCGGCGAAGGCCGCGCGCGCTTCGGCGTCGCCGTGGATCAGCACGCCCGCCTGCGCGAGAGACGAAAGCATCTCCGGAAGAAACGCCTGGGCGATGGAGCGGTCGACCAGGAGGCTTTCGCACGCGTTGCACACGCCCGTGCGCTGCGTCTTGGCATTCATCACGATGGCCCGCGCCATGGCGAAATCGGCCGTCTCATGCACGTAGACGTGGCAATTGCCCGTTCCCGTCTCTATGACCGGCACCTTGGAGCGCTCGACCCAGCGCCGGATCAGGCCCGCCCCGCCGCGCGGAATGAGCACGTCGACGATGCCGTGCAGCTCCATGAGGGCGTCGGTCGCCGCACGGTCGACGGTTTCGATGGCACGCACGCAATCGGCGGGAAGGCCTGCGCCTTGCACCGCTTCGCGCAAAACCTTCGCCAGCGCCATATTGGAATGAAACGCCTGCGATCCGCCGCGCAGCACGCAGGCGTTGCCCGATTTCAGGCAGATGCCCGCCGCATCGACCGTCACGTTCGGACGGGCCTCGTAGACCATGGCGACCACGCCGAGGGGCGTGGTGACGCGCCTCAGGTCCATGCCGCCGTCGATTTCGCGCCGCTCGAGCGTGCGATTCAGCGGGTCGGGCAGCTCGGCGAGCGATTCGAGCGCGCAGGCCATCGACTCGATGCGCGCCTCGTCGAGCATCAGGCGGTCGAGCAGGCCTTCGCTCATGCCTTCATCGCGGCCTTTGTCCATATCATTGCCGTTGGCGGCCAGGATGTCGCCGACATGGGCGCGCAGGCCCCGCGCCATCGCGCGCAAGGCGGCGTTGCGCGTCGCGGCGGTCGCACGGGCGAGCACGCGCGATGCGTCGCGGGCGGCGCAGGCCGCATCGCGCACGGAGGTTTCTATTTCGGCATTCATGGCGATTCCCTTCGGATTATAGGCCGCGCGACGCCCCGCCCGCGCGACGCGGGCGGCAACGCATCCTCCGCGACCCTCGAACAATTGCAGGGCGCAGAGCTATTCGAACACGATCATCTCGTCGCGATGGATCACCGTGCCGGCGCCGTCGCGGACGGCTTGCGCATCGCATCGGGCGAGGCCGCGCGCTATCACGAAGCCCGACTCGTCGACCACATCGACCACATCGCCCGAACAGAACTGCTCTTCGATGCGCCGGATGCCCACCGAGAGAAGCGACGAGCCGTGCTCCACGAGCGCGCAGGCCGCGCCCGCGTCGACGACGAGGCGTCCGCGCACCGAATCGCCCAGCGCGATCCACAGCTTGCGCGGCGTGATTTCATGCCTGCGCTCTTTCGCCGTGAACAGCGTGCCGATCGGATCGTCGGCAAGGGAGCGCACGACCGCGTCTTGCGCGCGGCCGTGGCAGATAACCAGAGGAATGCCCGCGGCGCCCAGCACGCGCGCCGATGTGAGCTTGGTGATCATGCCGCCGCTTCCCACCGCGCTTCCCGCGCCGGTCGCGCCCGCCATGATCTCGGGCGTCAAGCGATCGACGCGGCGGATGAGGCGAGCGCTGCGGTCGGTCTGCGGATTGGCGGTGTACAGCCCGTCGATATCGCTCAGGATGACCACGCGGTCGGCGTCGGCAAGGCAGGCCACGAGCGCAGCCAGCGTGTCGTTGTCGCCGAATTTGATCTGCTCGACCGACACCGTGTCGTTCTCGTTGACGATAGGCACCGCACCCAGCTCGAGCAGGCGGGCGAACGTATCGCGCGCATGCAGATAGGCATTGCGGTCGGCCGTGTCGCGGCGCGTGAGCAAAACGAGCGACGTGAGCATCCCGTACGGGGAGAACACCTGGTCGTAGGCGGCGATAAGAGCGCGCTGCCCCACGCTCGACGCGGCCTGGACCGTAGGCATGTCTTTCGGGCGCTTCAAGGGAAGGCCGAGAGATTCCAGGCCGCACGGAATCGAGCCCGAGCTGACGATGATGACGTTCCAGCCCGCCTTGCGCACGCGATTGACCTGGTGCGCCAAATCGGCCAGATAGGCGCGGTCGACCTTGCCCTCGGCGTCGGTCAGCGTGGACGAGCCTATTTTGACGACCGCGGTACGCGGCCGGACGGTATGCGTCGGATGCGTCATTAGAAATCAAGCTCCT
This sequence comes from uncultured Slackia sp., assembly GCA_900553775.1. Classification (GTDB taxonomy): domain Bacteria; phylum Actinomycetota; class Coriobacteriia; order Coriobacteriales; family Eggerthellaceae; genus Slackia. The sequence goes on from USEZ01000088.1 coordinate 6,897, forward strand.
TGTAGATGTCGACGCGATCGTCGGCGCTTTCGAACTCGAAGGCGCGGCCTACGATGCGGATTTCGTCGCCGTTGACGGCGCCCGCGTCGATCAGCGCCTTTTCAAGGCCCATGCGGTCGAATCGATGCTGCAGAAACGCCAGCGCCTCGTCGTTTTCCCAGTCGGTCTGCACGACCATGCGCTCGATCTGCGGGCCCTCCACGCGAAACACGCCGTCGGAAAGCTTGCGCACCGTGAAACGACGGTCGCGCTGCAGGCGTCGATGCTCCCATACCTGGTCGTACTGCACTTCGGCGGCCTGCGTCTCGCGGGCGGCCTCGCGCAGCTCGTGCACCTTGGCGGCCGTGGCGTGAATCAAGGAGTCGACGCCCTTGCCCGTCAGCGCGCTGATTTCGAACACCCGCGACGCCTCGTCGATGCCGTCGGCGAATTCGTTGCCGCCCGCCGCCGCGACGGCGTCTTTGCGCACCTCCTCTTTCAGCCTGCGCACGTTGTCTTGCACGCCCGGCACGTCGCATTTGTTCGCCACCACGATGCGCGGACGATTCGCCAGCTCGTCGGCGTACAGGGCAAGCTCGCGGTTGATGATGCGGTAGTCTTCCACCGGGTCGCGCCCCTCGTAGCCGCCGGTCATGTCGACCACGTGCACGATAAGCGCCGTGCGCTCGATATGCCGGAGGAATTCATGCCCCAGGCCGCGGCCTTCATGGGCGCCTTCGATAAGGCCCGGGATGTCGGCCACGACGAAGTTGTACTCGTCGCCTTTGACCACCCCGAGGTTGGGGACGAGCGTGGTGAAGGGGTAGTCCGCGATTTTCGGACGAGCGGCGCTCATGCGCGAGATCAGCGAGCTTTTGCCCGCAGACGGCACGCCTACCAGCGCCGCATCGGCCATCAGCTTCATCTCGAGCTCGACCCAGCATTCCTGGGCAGGCTCGCCCAGTTCGGCGAAGGCGGGGGCGCGGCGCGTTGACGTGACGAAATGGATGTTGCCGCGGCCGCCCATGCCGCCCTCGGCCACGGTGACGCGTTCGCCGTCGTGCGTGAGGTCGGCGATGAGCTCGCCCGTCTCCTTGGATTCCTCGAAGTACTCGCGCACCACCGTGCCCACGGG
>USEZ01000089.1 GCA_900553775.1 uncultured Slackia sp.
CCGCCGCAAGCGCGGGCATTCTGCTTGTTTCGGGGGCGGGAACGTCGGCGCGAGGCGCCGAGGCGCCCTCGCCCGATATGCCCAAGCGGATTCATGACGGCTTCGGCTCGCGCACGGCGGCGCTTTCGCGCCGAATGCTCGTCGGTGCGGCCATGTTCGGCCTGGCGGCAGGATTGATGGAGACGTTTCGCTCGAATCCCGGCGATTCGAGCACGCCCACCTTTCCGGCAACCCTTCTCATGCTGGCGCTTTTCTGCATCGCCGTGCTGCAATCTCTTCGGACGAAAAGCGCGGAGGAAAACGACTCTTTGGGCAGCACCTACCGTATCGCCATCCTCGTCATGATGGCGGGCTTTCTGTTCACGCCTGCGCTCTACGGCAGCGGCGTTCCCGGCGAAGCGATCGTTTTGGCAGGATGCCTGGGACTTACGGCGGCGTTCGTCGCCTTGTTCATCGCCGTGTCGGTTCTGCGCGATATGGATGCGGCCATGGCCTTTTGCCGCGGCTTTTCCGCCCTGTACGCAGGCGAGGTCGCGGGCATCGCCGTAGGCAACGCCGTCGACGGGCTGACGGCGCCGACGGCGTTTTCGCACGGCATGCTCGCATTCGCAGGCCTGGCCGTTTTGACGTCGTATCTTTTCCTGTTCACCGAGGATGATTTCAGGCAGCTGTCGGCCATCGTGGACGTCGCAAGCGTCGCGGGCGCCATGCACGACGCCATCGTCGTGCAGGCGAAGCTCTCGAAACGCGAATCGCAGGTGCTCGAACTCGCATTGAAAGGCCGCACGAACGAACGCATCGCCCAGGAGCTCTTCGTGGCGAAAAGCACGGTGGACACCCATCTCAGGCGCATCTACGCGAAAGCGGGCGTGCATTCGCGCCAAGAGCTCATCGATTACGGAGAGTATCTCGTGGCGGCCAATCTCAGACGTTGACGAAGCGCGTCGCAGGCCGGGCCCATGGGAAACGCTTAGGGCTGAATGCCGCAGGCCGCCTTCGCCGCCACGCGCCCTGCGGCCACGCCCGCCAAGCATGCCGCAAGGCTTATGCCCGCGTTTGCCGCGGCCATGCCGTAGGCGCCGCGTTCGAGCAGCGTCGCCGTTTCAAGGCCGAACGTGGAAAACGTGGTGAATCCGCCAAGGATGCCGGTGATGGCGAAAAGCCGCCAGCAGGCCTTGCCTTGCCACGGACCCGCATCGAAAAGCACCGAAAGAACGCCTATGAGAAAGCAGCCGGCGAAATTCGCGACGAAGGTCGCAGCGGGAAAATCGCCCGGAAGATGGATGCCCGCGGCCAAGGGCGGAATCGCCAAGCCCACAAGATAGCGGCCTGCCGCGCCGATCGCTCCTCCTGCGGCCACGACGCACATGTCGACCAGCATGCCGCCTCCTTTCTGCGCCCGCCTTCGGCGCACGTATGCACGCCGAAGGGAATTATAAAGAAGCCCGATTCCGCTGCGCTACAATAAGCGGAAAACCATCGAGGAAAGGAGCCTTGCGATCATGGCGGAAAGCGAACGGCGCGAACACGCCGCACCGATCGGCCGCAAAACCTCGGCCGATGCCCGACACCCGTCTTTTTCAGCCGCCATGAACTCTTCCTCGCTGCCCACGATGACCGACTATCTCCGACGGCATCCCGAAGGATTCGACGAAACGCCGTTTTCCCCGGTGGACAGCCTCGTGCTCTCGGCGCTTTCCTATCTTGATTTCGACCGATACCGCTACGGCGACGTATATGCGGGCCCGCATGTCCCCCTGGTCGACATCGTGCGCTTCACCGACCTCGACTCCATGCTTTCGGGCGGGTGGATCCGGGCCTCGCGACCTCCCCGTTTTCCTGGATGCGCTGCTTCGCTGCCACCGCTTCGCCGACCTTGCAATCGGGTATTTCGTCAACGAGAACGCCGCCGCTCTCGAAAAACAGTTCTGCGCCTGCACGTTCTCGTTCGATGCGGGGCGCTCTTCCTACATCGCATTTCGCGGCACCGACGGCACGTTCGCCGGATGGAAGGAAGACTTCAACCTGAGCTATCGCAAGATCATTCCGTCGCAGCGTTCCGCCGAGCGCTATCTTTCGGGCGTGCTTTCGGCTCTGCCGAGCGCATGCCGCGTTTTCGTAGGAGGGCATTCCAAGGGAGGCAACCTCGCCGAATTCGCGGCGGCCACCGTGGACGAATCGAATTTCGCCCGCATCGAACGCATATTCAACCACGACGGGCCGAGCTATCTGAACGCCCCGTCGCCGCGCATATACGAGGCGTCGTTCAAGGAGAAGCTGCATAAGACCGTTCCCGAATCGTCCATTTTCGGCATGATTCTCGAGCACCGCGACGATTATTCCGTCGTGCAATCGGACGCTGCGGGAATCTTTCAGCACAACCCTTTCACGTGGCTTGTCGACGACGTCGACTTCCTTTACCAGGACGGGCTGAATGCGGGCGCCGCGCTTTTCGACGAGACGCTTGACCGCTGGCTGAAAAGCTGCACGCCCGAACAGCGCGAAACGTTCATCGACACGTTCTACGAGCTGGTCGTTTCCACCGATGCCACCACATGGCAGGAATTCCAGGAAGGCGGCCTGATAGGCAATGTGGCGGGCGTGCTGCGCGACGGGCGCAACCTCGATGCCGAGACGAAGGAAATCATCGCGCATACGATGCGCAACCTGCGCACCGTGGCCAACGAGACGGTGCGCGAACGCCTGAGAAACTTCGTCGCGCGCATGCGTTCGAGCGGGCCGGGCGGATTCGCGCGCTGATCCGCGCACAAGGCGGAAAACGCCCGCCCGTTTTGCCCGATTTCCGTCGCGGCGGATGCCGCACGGCGCCGGGCTTTTGTGAAAACCGCGCATTTCGCGCACGAATAACGCCGCGCGGCATCGGTTGCGCGCGGTGCGACCGAAACGAAAGGATGCCACCCTTGCCTGCTTCGACATACGAAAAGTTCACGCTGCGCATGGCCGTCCAGCTTGCGGCCCCCCACACCTGGCCCGCCGCCATCCTCCCCTGCCTGGTGGCCGTATGCGCCGCAGGCGTTTTCTCGGACGGCGTTTCCGTATCGATGGCATGCGTCCTGCTCGCCATCTGCATCCTCATGCAGGCGTCGGTCAATACCTTCAACGATTATTACGACTTCGTGAAAGGCACGGATTTCGCCGATGACGGCGTGGAGGAAAGCGATGCCACGCTGGTGTACAACGCGGTGAACCCGCGTTCGGCGCTTGCGCTCGGCATCGGTTTTCTCGCAGCGGCCTTCGCGCTCGGCGTCTATGTCATCTTGCGCGCGAGATGGATTCCGCTTGTCATCGGCGTTGTCGGCGCATTTTTCGTGGTTATCTATTCGGCGGGCAAAACGCCCCTTTCCTACCTTCCTCTCGGCGAGGCCGTCAGCGGAACGGTCATGGGCGGACTTATTCCTTTGGCCTGCTACCAGGCGCTGACCGGGCGCCTCGACTGGATGGCGCTCGTATGGGCCGTCCCCGAAATCATCGGCGTCGCGCTCATCATGCTGACCAACAACACGTGCGATATCGAAAAAGACATCGCGGCGCGGCGCAGGACGCTTCCCGTGCTCATCGGGCGCGAAAAGGCGCGCCGCCTCTATCACGCCGCCCTTGTCGCATGGCTTATCGCCATCGGCGCAGTGTGCATCGCGTTTTTCGCGCGCGGCGCCATCGTGCTGCCCTTCATGTATCTGGCCGCCTATCCGCTTTTGAAGGCTTTGTTCGCAAACCCGCTCGTGACGGCTTCGCGCGTCGCTGCGATGGCGCAGGTATGCAGCGTGAATATCGCGCTCGGATCGTTTTACGCCTGTTGCATCGCCGCGAACGGCATCACGCTTATGTGGTAGGCGACAAGCGCGGCTGCGTCTTCGCCATGCATCCTCGCCATAGGAAGAAGAAGGCGGGCGCACCTGTGAAGTGCGCCCGCCTTCTTCGAGCGTGAGAATGCGATATTCGCGCATGCATCGGCTCGGGCCTCATGCTTTCCAGCGGATCTGCTCGAGATCGGCCAGCGTTGCCGATACGCGCGCGATGTCGAAATCGGCAAGAAGCTCTTCGGGCGTCGCGGGGCTGCAATCGCGGGCGATGCCCGTCATGCCCGCTATATGGCCGATGATCGCCTCGGGGGTTTTGAAGCGCGCCAGCAACGCATCGAGCGCGGCATCGCGATCGCGCTTGGAAAGGCGTCGATCGTGTTTTGCCACGATGAGCGGAACATGGGCATAGGCAGGATGCTCTGCGCCGAGCAGCGTTTGCAGATATATCTGCTGCGGCGTCGAGCAGAGCAGGTCGACGCCGCGCACCACCGACGTGATGCCCTGCTCGGCATCGTCGACGACCACGGCGAGCTGATAGGCGAACGCGCCGTCGGAGCGTCTGATGAGGAAATCGCCGCAGTCGCGCTCGAGATTCTGGGTGTATTCTCCCTGTATTTCGTCGCGAAACGAAAAATCCTCGTCGGGCACGATGAGGCGATAAGCAGGCGGGCGCGTCTGCCTGCGCTTCGCTTTCTGCGCCTCGCTCAAACGGCGGCATGTTCCCGGATAGACGAGCTTTTCGCCATGATGCGGGGCCGATGCGGCGTGAAGGTCGGCCCGCGTGCAAAAGCACGGATATACCAGGCCGCGTCCGCACAGTTCGTCGAATGCAGCCTGGTAGGCCTCGTCGCGATCGTGTTGGAAATACGGCCCTTCGTCCCAAAAAAGCCCCAAGGCTTCGAAATCGCGTTGCACCGCGTCGATGAAATGCGGCTTCGATCGCTCTTTGTCGAGGTCTTCGATGCGCAGCGCCACCGTGCCGCCCTGCGATTTGGCGACAAGCCACGCCATCAACGCCGCGAAGATGTTGCCCGCATGCATCCGCCCCGTCGGCGAGGGGGCGAACCTCCCCTTCACGGGTCTTGCATCGGTCATCGTCGCCCCCTTTCTCCGGCCAAAGTCAGGCTCGGCTTCCTACAGCTTCCTCAAATCCTGGACATGCTTGGTCTTGCCCGTGCTGCGCTCGATGCCGCCCGGCTCGACGAGCTTGACGGTCGAGGCCACGAGCAGCACGCTCTTGAGCTTTTCCTCGATGCGCCTTCGAAACGCGTCCATCGTTTCGAAGGAATCGGAAAACGCCTCCGGCTTGAGCTCCACGTATACGACCATGCGGTCGAGGCCGGTCTCGTTGTCCACCACGATGCGGTAATGCGGCGTGACCCCTTCGATGCCCGAAAGCACGTCTTCGACCTGGCTCGGGAACACGTTGGTGCCGCGGATGATGAGCATATCGTCGCAGCGGGAGCGCACTTTCTGCATGCGCGCCGTCGTGCGCCCGCACGCGCACGGTTCGGTCACCACGCGCGTGAGGTCGTGCGTGCGGTAGCGCAGCACGGGAATGGCGCGCTTGCCGAGCGGCGTGAGCACGAGCTCGCCCATCTCTCCGTCGGGTACGGGCTCGCCCGTTTCGGGGTCGACCACTTCCCAGAGGAAATGGTCTTCTGCGATGTGCTGCATATCGCGCTCGGCCAAGCATTCGCCCGATACGCCCGGGCCCATGACCTCGGTCAGGCCGTAGTTGTCGGTGCATACGATATGCATGCGGCTTTCTATCTCGGCCTTCAACGCGGGCGTGCAGGGCTCTCCGCCGAACAATCCGACGCGCAAGGTGCTCTTCTCCCAATCGACGCCCATTTTTTCGCCCACCTCGCAGATATGCAAGGCGTACGACGGCGTTGAGACGAGCACGGTCGATCCGTAGTCTTGGATCATCTGAATCTGGCGCTCGGTATTGCCGGAGCCCGCAGGAATCATCATGCAGCCAAGACGCTGAAGCCCGTAATGCAGGCCGAAGCCGCCCGTGAACATGCCGTAGCCGAAGGCCATCTGCACGCGGTCGCTTGCAACCACGCCCGCCATCTGGACCAAGCGCATGATGCAGTCGGCCCACAGGTCCATGTCTTTTCTGTCGTAGCCCACGACGATCGGCTTTCCCGTAGTGCCCGACGAGGCGTGCAGCTCGACCACCTCGTCGAGCGGCACGGCGAAAAGCCCGTAGGGAAACGTCTCTCGCAACGCCTGCTTGTCGGTGAACGGAAGTTTGCGCACATCTTCGAGCGTTTTGATGTCGGAGGGGGACACGCCCGCCGCGTCCATGCGCTCGCGGTACCAGGAAACGCGCTCATAGGTCCATTCCACCTGGTCGATCAGGCGGGCGAGCTGGATGGCGCGGATACGCTCGCGGCTTGCGCATTCGATATGCGGATTATGGATGGGAAGCTCGTCGAAACGCCCCTCGGCGGCGGCTTTGAGCGCCGCTCCTTTGACGGTCACATCGGTCACGGGGCTACCTTCCTTCCTGCGACGAGCGAGCCTCTGCGGCCATCGCCGCAGGGAAATCGACAAGGTCGTTCTGGTCGATCAGCTCGATGGATTCGTCTTCGAGGGCACGCTGCGCGGCATCGAGGTCTTTCACCGACATGGCGATGAAAGTCGAGATGAGAGAATAGCTGTATTCCACGTTGATGTCGCGGCGCGCCATGATGCCCATGATGCGCGCCAGCTCGCCCGGCACATCGGGCAGAAGGGCGCAAAGCACCTCGGTTTCGACCGCCGCCGCGCCCATGTCCTTCAAGACGGCAAGCGCGCGGTCGGGCGCATCGACGATGAAGCGAACGATTCCGTAATCGCCCGTATCCGAAGCGCTGTAGCCGCGCACGTTGATCTTCGCCTCGTGGAAGGCGTCGAGGATGCGGGCCATATGCCCGGGACGGCTTTCCACGAAAACGCTGATTTGAGACACGCTCATGGGATCAGGCCTCCTTCTCGCACTCGCGGGCCATCCATGCGCGCGCCGCGCGAAATGCCGCGATGTTGACGTCTTTGAACTTCGCCGGGACGCGCTGCGCGATCGTGTCGATCCACACGTCTTCGGGAAACGACAGATACGTCGAAAGGGCGCCGAGCAAAACCACGTTGACCGCCTTGATGCTGCCCGCCTGCTTGGCGAGAAGCTCGGCGGGAATGACCGTCGCCCCGGCGTCCTTGAGGCGTTTGCGGGCTTTCGCCGGCATGGCGAGCCTGCCCGTCAAAACCGGCAGCGGCTTGATGGATTCGTCGCTGACGATCTGCACTCCGCCCTCGCGCACGTATGAGATATTGCGCAGCGCTTCGGTCGTCTCGAAAGAGACCAGGTAATCGACCGAGCCGAGGTCGGCGACCATGGAAGAGACGCTTTCTCCGAAGCGCACGACCGTGGTCACCGCGCCGCCGCGCTGGGCCATGCCGTGGATTTCGGAAAGCTTCGCCTCCTGACCGCAGGTCATGGCGCAGCGGGCCAGGATATCGGCGGCGAGAAGGGCGCCCTGCCCTCCGACGCCGCAGAGGAGAACGGTGGTGGCGTTATTCGACATGGCTTCCTCCCGTGGATACGATGCAGCCGTAAGGGCAGACCTGAGAGCATTGGGAACACCCGACGCACAGCGTCGCGTCGATCGCGGCGACGCGCGTCTCGGGATCGCACGAGATGGCGGGGCATCCGATCAGCGAGCAGGTGCCGCATGCGCGGCAGTCGCTTTTCACCTCGTAGGGCGCGTTGCGCTCCTTGCTCAGCAGCACGCACGGCGATTCGAAGACGATCACGCTCGCATCGTCGGATGCCGTCGTCTCCTTGAGGGCGCGACGCACCTCTTTCATGTCCATGGGGTCGACCGTGCGCACGTCGTCGACGCCGAGGGCGCGCACGAGCGCCGGAAGGTCGAGTTCGCGGCTGGGGCGGTTTTGCAGCGTGATGCCGTTGACCGGGTTGCCCTGATGGCCCGTCATCGCCGTCGTGCGGTTGTCGAGGATGCAGATCGTGCCCGTCCCGCAGTTGTATACCGTGTTCAAAAGCGATGTGATGCCGGAATGGGCGAACGTCGAATCCCCTATGACCGCGACGACCGGGCGATGCTTTTCCCCGTCGAGCGCGAGCTCGAAGCCGTGCGCCATCGAAATCGACG
>USEZ01000090.1 GCA_900553775.1 uncultured Slackia sp.
GATGGGCTACACCCTGGCCGTTTCCGGCGCGGACGCCGCCGCGGGCGTGCGCGGCATGGTGCCCGTCGAGCGCGAGGCGCTCTCTCCCGCGCAGGACGGCTTCAACTCGAAGGCGTCGCACGAGGAGGGCGCCGACGCCGACTACGGGATCGCGTGGGAGGACGCCACGTCGCTTTCCGGCAAGACGGTGCGCGACGGCAGGCTGGTGCTCGCGGCCCCCTACGACGGCGCCGCGCCGCTCGACCCGAGCAACGCGCAGGCCGTCGTCGACCCCGAGATGGCGAAGGCCGCCGAGGCGGCGGGGCTCGACTGGGAGGGCTTCGACATCACGGCGGGCGTCTCCGAGAAGCGCATGCACGGCGGCTTCGTCGTCGAGACGAAGGGCTCCGTCGAGGGCCTCGTCTGGCACGACGCCGACGGCGACGGCGTGCAGGACGGCCGCGGCGAGCGCGAGCCGGGCGTTTCCGGACGCACGGTGCGCCTGTCCCAGTACTATCTGGACGATGCGGGCGCGTGGGTCGAAAATACCGCGTTCGCGCAGCGCACCGCAACCACCGGCGCCGATGGACGCTACGGGTTCGCCGACCTGCCCGCGTCGGTCTCCTTCGACGAAGACGGCGCGCCGCTTGCGCCGGGCGACGCCGCGGCCACCGACGTACGCCGCCTGGCTGCTTACCGCGTCGATATCGACGTGCCCGAGGGCGAGGCGGCCACCCGTCTGTGGGCGGGCGACGACGTGTCGAAAGACTCCGACGCCGTCGTGCTCGATGCGCGCCATGCCTCCTTGCGCGAGAGCTACGCCTCGAAAACGGCGGGCGAACAGCGCCGCGACGGCTATGCCATCGTGGCGGCGGCGGACGAAAACGGTGCGGCCTCCTACGACGGCATCTCCTACGATGTGCTGCATGCTTCGAAGGAAGCCGTCCGCGCGGGCGACGCCGGCATGGTGGAAGCGCGCGAGTCGGCATCGATCGAAGGCGCCGTATGGCGCGACGCCGACGGCGACGGCCTGCAGAACGAGTTCGTCGAATGGGCGGCCGCATCGGCTTCGGGCGGCAGCGCAGCCGATCCCGGCATCGACGGCGTGGAGGTGGTGCTCGACCGCTACATCGTCGAAGGCGGCGCATGGGTGCTTGAGGCCGAAGACTTCGCGCGTGCGACAACCGCTGCGGGAACGGATGCCTCGCTCGGCGTCGAGCATGCGGGCGTCTATCGCTTCGACGGCCTTGCCGCCTGGTCGTTCGACCAGGACACGGGTACGTACGTGCCTTACGGCTACCGCGTGCGCCTGGCCGATCCCGCCGCGCTCGATGGCGTCCCTTCGCCGGTGCGCGTCGGCACCGACGCCTCGATCGACTCGGACCTTCATGAAGAAGGCATGCTCGTCGACGAGGCGGCGGGAGAGCGCCTTGTGCTGATGGAGCGGGCCGTGTCGGGAGCTCCCGGCTGCGTGGAGGTTCCGGTGCCCGAGGGCGGTGTCGCGTCCTACCATCCGTTGCTGCTGCGCGATGCCGCCGACGTCGATGCGGGCGTGGCCGAACGCGGCGGTGCCGGCGGCGGCGACGTTGAGGCCGAAACGGCGTCGATCGAGGGCGTCGCATGGCGCGATGCCGACAAAGACGGCGTACGCGATGCGCAGGAGGAACCGCTTGCCGGCGTGGAGGTGGAGCTTTCCCGCTACCGTTGGGTGCCCGACGATGTCCGCGAAGACGCCGCATGGCAGTTCGACGCCGCTTTCGCGGCCGAAGCCGAGCGCACGGCCGTGACCGACGCCGAGGGCCGCTACGTGTTCGAGGGCCTTCCGGCGACGGCGGTTTCTGCCGCGGGAGGCGCATCCGGCGCGGTGGTTTACGGCTATCGCGTCAACGTGACGGCGTTCGACGACGCGCTTGCGCCCACCGCGGCCGATCGCGGCGACGACCCTTCGCGCGACAGCGATCTGGACGCATCGACCACGCGCCTTGTGCCCGACGATGCCCGCGGCGGCCTGACGGTGCTTGCCGGCGACGCCGAAGGCGCGGCGGCAGCGGCCGCAGGCCCGGATGGGCTTTATGCGACCGATGCCGCTTGCGATCGCGCAGGCGGCGATGCCGGCTTCATCGAGCCTGCATCCGCTTCGGTGGAAGGCCGTACGTGGGTCGACGACGACGGCGACGGCGCGCAGGATGCCTTCGAGCGCGCGCTGCCGGGCCTGCCGTTGACGCTCGAACGCAGGCCGCTTGCGCCGGCCGAGCTCGCCGAGGGCTTCGGCGAGCTGCACGGCGACGGCGCGCCCGGAAGCGGCCTCGATGCCGCGGGCGAGCCGCTTGCGGCGGGCGAGCCCGCACGTCCGTACGCCTCCGGCTCCGCATCCGTCTGGGAGCAGGCGGGCTTCGCGGAGTCGGGAATCGACGGCTCCTACCGGTTCGAGGGTCTGCCCGCCTTCGACGAGGACGGCGTGCCTTACGCCTACCGCGTGACCGTCGAGCCGCCTGAAGGCGCATCGCTCGTACCGGTCGATGCTCTTGGCGTGCCGGACGATTTGGACAACGAGCTCGGCGAGCTTCCCGGCGAAGCCCCGCGTGCGGGCACCGCGCCGCTGACGGCCGCGCTTATTGCCGAAGGGGCCAGCGCCTACGGCCAGGCGTATCGCTACGACGAGGCGGCCCGCTGGGCGCGCGAGCTCGGCAACCCGGTCGATCTGGGCATGCGGTTCGAACCCGCTCAGGACGAGCCTGCGGCCCCGGGCGAAGGCAAGCCGACGTTGCCTGCGTGGCCTTTCCCGACGACGGGCGATCCGCTGGGCGTGCTTTTGGCGGTGCTCACGACGGTGGCCGTTGCGACGGCGGCGCTTTTCGCGGCGGCGCGCCGCAGAGCGCGTGAGCGCAGGCCGCGCGACTAGGCTTTTCGCGGCGAGTGCCGTTCGGCCTTAAACGCGAAGGAGGCGAGTCCCCTGCCGGGGCTCGCCTCCTTCGTTTTTCCGAGCTATAAGCGCCGGTTTCATTTTCCAGGCCCGCCGGCGCAAGCGGGCGCGTGTCGCTTAAGATGCCTCCGATTCGTCCAAAAGCGCTTCCAGAGTGCGCCATGCCAGCTCGGCGCATTTCACGCGCGCGGGCATGCGGGCGATCGAAGCCAGCTCGGCCGCTTCGCCGAGCGCGGCCAGCTGCGCCTGATCGAGCGCATCGCCGCGAATCATGCTCAAGAACAGCTCGCACCGATGCCGCGCCGCCTCGACCGGCTCTCCTTCGATCAGGTCGGCCATGATATCGGCCGAAGCCTGCGATACCGCGCATCCGTGCCCGGTGAAGGCCGCTTCGGCGATCGTGCCGTCTTCGATGCGCAGCGCAAGCTCCAGCGCATCGCCGCAGCTCGGGTTGACCCCTTCGCGGGTATGCGTGGGAGCGTCCATGACGTATCGGTAATCGGGATGGGCGTTGTGCTCCATGAGCGCCGCCGTGTAGATATCAGCCATGAAACGTCCTTTCGACCGTTACAAGCGCGCGTTCGAGCGCGGCGATGTCGTTTTCGTCGTTGTACAGCGCAAACGATGCGCGTGCGCAGGGGCCGGCCCCGATCGCATCGAGCAGGGGCTGCGCGCAATGATAGCCCGCGCGCACGGCCACGCGTTCGTTATCGAGGATGCTCGCGACATCGTGGGGGTGCACGTCGCGCACGTTGAACGAAAGCGCGCCGTGGCGCATGCGCGCATCGTGCGGTCCGACGATGTCGACGAAGCCGAGCTGCGAGAGCATGTCGACGCATGACGCCATGAGCGCTTCTTCGCGCGCGCGGACGGCCTGCATGCCGATCGATTCGAGGTAATCGATTCCGACGCCTGCTGCATAGATTCCCGCGCCGTCTTGCGTTCCCGCCTCGAATTTCTCAGGCACGCGCGCCCACGAGGCGCCTTCGAACGAGACGGATTCCACCATCTCGCCGCCGGTGAGGAACGGCTCGGCCGCTTCGAGCAGGGCGGCTTTTCCCCAGAGAAAGCCGATTCCGAACGGACCGTAGGCCTTGTGCGACGAGAAGGCGAAGAAATCGCAGCCGAGCGCCTCGACGTCGATATCGAGGTGGGGGACCGATTGCGCCCCGTCGACCACCAGGTATCCGCCGTGCTCGTGGACGCGGCGCGCCATTTCGGCCACGGGGTTTTCGACGCCGAGGACGTTGGAAACGTGGGCGGCGGCCACAATCTTCGTGGCGGGGCCTATCTTGGCGTCCATTTCCTCGGGGGTTATGGCTGCGTTCTCGTCGGGCTGCAAAACGACGAGTTTCGCGCCGGTTTCGCGGCAGATGCGCTGCCAGGGCACCAGATTGCTGTGGTGCTCCATCGCGGTGACGCACACCTCGTCGCCTTCATGCAGGATCGCGCCCGCGAACGAGCGGGCGGCGATATTGAGCGCCTCGCTCGTATTGCGGCATACCACCACTTCGCGCGCGTCCTTCGCGCCGATATGGCGCGCAACCTTCGCCCGTGCGGCCTGGATCGCCTCGGTGGCGCGCGCCGACAGATCGTAAAGGCCGCGCAGGGCGTTCGCATTCAGCGTCTCGTAGAAGCGCGCCTGCGCGTCGATCACGCTTCGAGGGCGCTGGGCCGTGGCGGCGCTGTCGAGAAACGCCAGGTCGGGGTTGGCGGCGAGCAAAGGGAAGTCGTCTTTGAACGGATTGGCGGATATATCGCGCGCCGCGTCGATGCTTATCGGATGCATAGGGGCTCCTTTCCAAGGTCGGCGTCGCGGGCGATGGACGCCACGGCGTCGCGTGCGCGATCGTCTCGGCATGCTTCGAGCGCGGCTTCGACCGTCGAACGGGCGAAGAGCGCTTCGGCGTCGGCCTGCGCAAGGCCGCGGCAGGCGAGATAGAACAGCTGTTCGGCGTTGATATGGCCGATCGTCGCGCCATGGTCGCCGGCCACGTCGTCTTCTCCGCACAAGATCACGGGGCAGCTTCGGTTGCGGGCCTTCTCGCCCACGATCAGCGCCGTTTCCTGCTCGTGGCCGTGCGCGCCCTTGCATCCGCGAATGAAGTCGATCGTCGCCTTGAGGGTTTTGACGCTTTCGCCCATGAGCACGCCGTTCGCGTTCAGGTCGCTTTCGGTGGCGCGGCCGTGATGGTCGAATTCGTAGTTGAAGTCGCATTCGGCGTCGCCTGCGGCAAGGTAGCGCACCTGCATCCGTGCGCTGCTGCGCGCTCCGCGCAGGTCGCACGCAAGGCCCGTATAGCTTGTACCTTCGCTCAAGGAGTAGCACGCCGCCTCGATGCGGGCGTCTTCGTCGAGCACGCATCCCGCATTATCGAGCAGCGTGCAGTTCCGGCCGCACGCCTGGATCGCGGTGAGCGAGAGGCGCGAACGTGCCGCGCAGAAAATACGCAGGCACGAGCCGCAGAATGAGGCGTCTGCATCGGCGGCGTCGAAAAGAAGCGTTATGTCGGCGCTGCTGTCTTCGGCCAAGACGACATCCACGGCGCATGCGCCGGCGCCGCCTTCGGGCTTCAGGTGCATGAAGGCGCGCGCATCCTGGGCTCCGGGCGCCGTGGCGAGCACCCTGCGCTTCGGGACGAGCTTTTCGACCAGGGCGGCTGCTTGCGCGCCCGAGCCTGTCCGAAACGAGGCTGCGACGTCATGCGCCGCTTCCCGGCGGGCGAGGCGGCGCTGGTATTCCGACAGCGCGGGCGCATCGAGCCCTTCGGCCGGCTCGCCCTTGCCGTCCTGTCGCACGGGCGAACCCATGCGCGCCTGCAGGTCCGCAAGCGCCTCGTCGAAGGCGTCGGCGCGAGGTTGTCCGACGAAGCCTTCGACGTCGATGGCGGCGGCAAGCGCCCGGTCGGGCAGCTTTTCGGGCAGAAGCGCCCGGTTCATACGAAGCCGGTGCCAGGTGGGAGCGGGCATCGCGTTCACCTGGCGCGAGGCGATGTCGATCGTCATCCGATCGCTCCTTCCATTTCGAGTTTGATGAGGTTGTTCATTTCCACGGCGTATTCGAGCGGGAGCTCCTTGCCCACCGGGTCGGCGAAGCCGTTGACCACCATGGTGCGCGCCTCTTCTTCGGCGATGCCCCTGCTCATGAGGTAGAACACGGTGTCGTCGCCGATGCGGCCGATTGTGGCCTCGTGGCCGATGTCGACATGCTTGCAGCGGATGTCCATGGCGGGAATCGTGTCGGCGCGGCTTGCATCGTCGAGCATGAGCGACTGGCACGATACGCTTGCGCCGGCGCCGTAGGCTTGTTCGGTCGCCACGATCGACGAGCGGAAGGTCGAGATGCCGCCGCCTTTCGAAATCGATTTGGTCTGAATCGAGGCGGACGTCTCGGGCGCGGCCAATACCACCTTGCACCCGGTGTCGAGATTCTGGGACGTGCCCGCGAAGGTGATGCCCGTGAAGGTGCAGCTGCTTTTCCTGCCGGCGAGCACCGACATGGGGTAGAGGTATCCCACATGGCTGCCGAACGATCCGCTGACCCAGTCGACCGATCCGCCTTCTTCGACCAGCGCGCGCTTGGTGTTGAGGTTGTACATGTTCTTCGACCAGTTCTCGATCGTCGAATAGCGCAGCCGCGCGCCTTTGCCCACGAACAGCTCGACGCAGCCTGCATGCAGGTTCGCCACGTTGTATTTGGGCGCCGAGCATCCCTCGATGAAATGAAGCTCGGCGCCGTCTTCCACGATGATCAGCGTGTGCTCGAATTGGCCTGCGCCTTTGGCATTGAGGCGGAAATAGCTTTGCAACGGGAAGTCGAGCCTGGTGTTCGCGGGCACGTAGACGAAGCTTCCGCCCGACCACACCGCGCCGTGCAACGCCGCGAATTTGTGGTCGGAAGGCGGCACGAGCGACATGAACCTGCTGCGGATCAGATCGGCGTATTCGCCCTTGAGCGCCTCTTCGATGCCCGAATACACGATACCCATCTTGGCGGCCGATTCCTGCACGCTGTGATACACCAGCTCGGAGTCGTATTGGGCGCCTACGCCCGCCAGATATGCGCGCTCGGCTTCGGGGATGCCCAGCCGGTCGAACGTGGTCTTGATGTCGTCGGGCACGCTTTCCCAGTCGCTTTTCTGCTCGGTGTCGGGCTTGACGTAGGTCACGATATGGTCCATGTCGAGCCCGTCGAGGGCGGGACCCCAGTCGGGAGCGGGCATGTTCTTATAGGCCTCGAGCGATTTCAGGCGGAATTCGAGCATCCAATCGGGCTCGTCTTTCTTGCGGGATATCTCTTCGACGATCGCGGGCGTCAACCCGGCGTCGACGCGCTCGAAGCCTGCGTCGTCGAAGCGGAAATCGTACATGCTGAGATCGATGTCGGCGACTTCGGTTCGGTTTTCGGCCATGACGTCACCTACCGTTTCGCCGTGCCGGCGCGCTCGTCGTCCGCCTTGCCGCCGCTGATTCCTTCGTCGGCGTGGCTGCAATGCAGCGTATCGCGCGCAGCGGCCCGTGCGGCGGGGGCGTCTTCTCGACGGACGAAGCGCTCGAAGCCTGTGCGGTCGATTTCTTCCACAAGCGCCGCGTCTCCGCTTTCCACCAGGCGGCCGTCGGCGATCACGTGCACGCGGTCGATCGGAAGGTTTTCCAGGATGCGCGTGTTATGCGTGATGATCATGAGGGTTCCGTTGCAGGACTCGCGGTAAGCGCGGATGCCGCGGGAAACCACGCCGAGCGCGTCCACGTCGAGGCCCGAATCGGTTTCGTCGAGAATGGCAAGGCGGGGCTTGAGCAGAAGAAGCTGCAGCATCTCGAGCTTTTTCTTCTCGCCGCCCGAAAATCCCACGCCGAGTTCTCGGTCGAGGGAGGCGGGGTCGATTTCGAGCTCTTCGGCAAGTTCGGCGATGCGGCGACGGAACTGCTTGCCTTTCATATCGATACCTTCGCGCCCGGCGATCTGCGCGCGCAGAAAGCTCGTCAGCGGAACGCCCGGAATCTCGACAGGCGTCTGAAAACTCAGGAAAACGCCCGCACGCGAGCGCTTGTCGGGGGAAAGCCGCGTGATGTCGCA
>USEZ01000091.1 GCA_900553775.1 uncultured Slackia sp.
TCCCTTTGCGCCGAAAATAAAATTGCAGGCCGATTTCTCGACCTGCAAGATAATTCCTGGTGGAGATGATGGGATTCGAACCCACGACCCCCACGTTGCGAACGTGGTGCTCTCCCAGCTGAGCTACATCCCCAGAAATGGACAAGACGGTATTTTGCTCTTGTGCCTCGTGAATGTCAAGCGAATATCCCGTCTTTTTTCGCTTTTTCTCACGACGCGGGCTTTCGCGCGAAGCGTTCCGCCGCGCGATGAAGGCGACGGCAGAACCGCCCCTTAGAGCAGCACCTCGTCGTCATCGTCGTCTTCCTCGTCGTTGGAGGCGTGCGGCGCCGCAGGCTCTTCCCCATTGTCGACGAAGGAGCCGAAAACGGGCTGGCCCGTTTCGACGTCGTAAAGCTCGACCATGCCGGTAAGCACGTCGACGTATTGATACGACTGGCGAGCCTTCCTGCCGCGTTTGCGATCGATTTCCAGAATGAAGAGGGAGGGATGGGCCTGCATGAGAACGCCTTCGCATTCGATGACCTTCGAACGGCCCATATTGGCACGCACCTTCAGACGCGTATCGATACGTTCCTGAAGCTCCGCGCGAATGTCGTCGACGATGCGCGCCTGCTTTTCAAGTTCCATGTATATGTTCCTTCAATCGGGTATGCGACTGTGCGAACCGCCATAATATCACGGCTTGTCAAGAGCAACTTGATTCTGCACCGAAATCATATGCGCGCTCTATTGTCAACACCGCCGAAAGGCATTTCAGGCGGAAACGCGCATACGAAGCGGCATAGCCCCGTGCGGCGAAGCGACGCCGCCCCGCAGAACACGTCGGCGTATCGGCCGCATGAAGGCATCCGGCGAAACGGATCGGCGTCGCGACGCGTCAACCGACGATCGACGAATACGCGCGGCCGAGCGCGATGAATTCTTCGAGCGTCAGGCTCTCGCCGCGTCGGCGGGAATCGATGCCCGCCGATTCGAGGACGGCGGGAAGTTTTTCGACCGCTCCGTCGCAGCCTTTGCGCCCTGAGAAATACGTCCTCATGGAATTCGCGATGGTCTTGCGCCTTGTGGCGAACGCGGCATCGGCCATGCGCGAGGCGACGGCCGCCTCTTCGCCCGTAATGCCCAGATCGTCGCGACGGTCGAGCCTGATGACGGCCGAAGTGACCCGCGGCGGCGGGAAAAAGCTGCCAGGGGCGACCTGGAAGCGCCCCGTCGGCTTCGCGATCAGATTGAGCTTCACCGTGTAGGCGCCGTAATCCTTCGTGCCCATCTTCGCCATCATGCGGTCGGCCACTTCGCTTTGCACCATGACCGTCGCGCTTTGCAGGCTTGAAAAACGCTGGAAGAAATCGAGCACGAGCGTCGCGGCGACCGCATACGGCAAATTCGCGATGAACTTGTTCGGCGCCGCGACGCCGCGGGCCGCATCGCCGAACGCCTCGTCCAAATCGGCCTGGGAAAGCGCGAGCGCATCTTTCGAAAGCAGCGTGAAATTGTCGAAATCGGCGCAAGTTTCGGCCAGAACGGCAGGAAGGTCGGCATCGCGCTCGACGGAGAGCACGCGCCGCGCGCGATCGAGCAGCGCCACGGTAAGCGTGCCGATGCCCGGCCCCACTTCAAGCACGGAATCGTCGGAACAGACTTCGGACAACGCGCAGATCTTCGCAATGACCGCATCGTTGACCAGGAAATTCTGACCGAGCGCCTTTTTCGTGGCAAGGCCGTGGCGTTCGAGCACGGCGCGCGTGGCCGCGGGCGTGGCAAGATAGGAAACGTGTGACATGGGCTCTCTTTTCTCGATTGATGCGCACAGCATACCGGACGCCGCTAGGAGAAACGCTGCTTTGCGTCCTCTTCGCCCGGCTGCCCCCAGCCGATGCGTTCGACGACGTCGGCGATGAAAAAGCCCGCCGAACCGAACGCGGAGCGCACGATCGAGACGAGCGCGTCGTAGCCGAACGGATCGCCTCCCGCGCCGATCACGTGAAGATGAACGGGACGCTTGACCTCGCATGAACGATTCAGGCGGGCGGCCGGCCCGATGCGCCATTCCCAATAGGGCTGCAAACGGTCGAGCACGCATTTGAAGCGCCCCGTCGGCCCCGCGAAATACACGGGACACACCAGATGAACCTCGTCGGCGGCATCGAGCAGCCGATACAGGTCGCCCATGTCGTCATCGATGACGCAGGCGGCATGGCGCGCATCGGAGGCGAAGCACGCCGCCTCATCGGGGCGGCAGGCGGCGCATCCGATGCAGTCGGCGACATCGCGATCCGCCGTGTTCCAGCGAATCACGCGTGCGCCTGCGCCCTCAAGGCGCGCCGCAAGCTCGTCCGCGTAACGGGCGGACACGCCGCGGCGGCGCACCGACCCGCATATCAGCAGCACATCGCGTCCGCCTCCGCATTCCGCACGCTCCCCTCCCCTTTCCCGGGAAAACGGATTCTCGCGCGTCGCCGCATCGGCCGCGCACGCCGTCATGCCGCGCCGCCTTCGCCATGCGAAAGCTGCCACGATGTCGGGGCGCCGTCGAGCAGGCGCACGGCGTTTTCATGCAACGTCGCGAGAAACGCCTCGCGGCGGGCGGGTTCTTCCTGTTCGCGCAAATCGGCGAGATACGCCGCCGTGAACGCCGTGAATTCGGGCGCGCACTCGATTCCGCGGAACGGCACGGGGGCCATATAGGGAGCGTCCGTTTCGGCGAGCAGACGGTCTTCGGGCACGATCTTCGCCGATGCGCGCAGATCGTCGCTGCGCGAGAACGTCACCGCGCCGCCGAACGCCACATAGCAGCCCCTCTCGATCCAGCGGGCAAGCTCGTCGGGCCCGACGCTGCAGCAATGCAGAAGCACCCCCGCCGCAGGCCAGCCTTCCTCCTCGAGAATGGCGAAGCCGTCGTCGTGGGCGTCGCGCATATGAAGGATGAGCGGCACGCCGCACTCATGCGCCATGGATATCTGGCGGCGGAAAACATCGCGCTGCACCGCACGCGGCGAAAGGTCGTAATGATAATCGAGGCCCACTTCGCCGAGCGCGCAGGTGCGTCTATCGGCGAGCATCGCGTACAGACGCGATTCCACCCGGGCGTTCCAGTGCGACGCATTATGGGGATGCACGCCCGCCGCGACGCGCAAACGGGGAATGGAGACGCTTGCGCACGGACAGCGGTTCGCGCGCCATTCGTCGGCGGCCATGCCCTCGTGGGCAAGCTGCAGCCCGCCCCGTTCGCGTTCGGCGGAAAGCGACGCGCGCGTGGCCTCGAACACATCGGGAAGCATGCGCAATGCCTCGCCGCGCCATGCATCCATCGATTCGTACGTGGCGCTGCCGTCTTCATAGGCGTCGACGATCGTGCAGATGAAATCGACGCCGTGCACCGCGCAACGCGCGAGCGAAAGCGCAGGGTCGCTCAAAAGGCCCAGATGGGCATGGGTGTCGGCGACGGCGGATTCGAACGGCGGATAGGGGGCTTCCGCATAGCGCCATCCGTTTTTCTTCTTTTTGCGAAACAGCGCGTCGCGAAATGCCAGATAACCCGCGGGGCCTTCCGGGTCGATGCCGCGATGCGCCGAGACTTCTTCGTCGGCAGCGGCCGCATCAAGCGTCGTCGTCTCTTCCATCATGCTCCTCCACTCCTCTTCAGCTTCCCGATTACGCCCGGCCGCGGCCGTATCGCCGCCATCCGATCCGCATGCGAACCGCACGCCGCAAGCGATGCGGCCCGCGCATCCGTCTTCATGGTAGCGCCGATGCCGCCCTGAACGCAGCGCGGCGCATTCGGCATGAGGCCTCGCTTCGATCTTCCGGACATGCAACGCATCAGGGGCCGCAAGCATACGCCCGCGGCCCCCGAATACAAACGGCTCTCACGAATGCACGGCGAAAAACCGCACGCCGCAAGCCTCGCCTACAGCTGGATATCCTTCACATCGAGACGGGGGAACAGCGGGTCGCCCTTCTCCACCTGGTTGCCCGAGGGCAGCTGGCCCCAGACGCTTGCCGCCTTGATGTCGTCGACCTCTTCGATCGCGCCCAAGCTCAAACGGCGGAACACCTCGGCCGAAGTGTTCGGCATGAACGGCGCGAAGAACAGCGCCAGGATGCGGCAGGCTTCGCGTTGTACAGCACGTGGGCGAGCTCGCCGCGGGTTTCCTCGGATTTCGCCAGATTCCACGGGGCGCTCTCTTCGACATAGAGGTTCACGCGGCTTGCCAGCTCTTGCACGGCGGCAGCGGCATCGGTGAAGTTCACGTCGGTCATGCAGGCGTCGTATTTCTCATACAGGCCGTCGGCGATGTCTTTGAGCGGATTGCCCGCCGCGGCAAGCTCGGCCGGCACCGCGGGAACTTTGCCGTCGAAGTATTTGCCCACCATGTTGAACACGCGGCTGCACAGATTGCCCCAGGTATTCGCCAAGTCGGCGTTGTAGACCTGCGTCATGCGCTCGACCGAGATGTTGCCGTCGGCGCCGAAGCGCACGTCGGACATGAAGTAATAGCGGTAGGCATCGACGCCGAAAACCTCCACCAAGTCGGCGGGCTTGATGCCGTTGCCCTTGGATTTGGACATCTTCTCGCCGCCCACGAGCAGGAATCCGTGGCCGAACACCGTGTTGGCGACAGGCAGGCCTGCGGCCATGAGCATGGCAGGCCAGATCACGCAATGGAAGCGCGTGATGTCTTTGCCCACGAAGTGGTACTGCACCGGCCAACGGCGCTCGAATTCGCCTTCACGCTCGGGATCGGCATAGCCGTTGCCCGTGAAATACGCCAGCAGTGCATCGGCCCATACGTAGCACACGTGGCCCTCGTCGAAGGGCAGCGGAATGCCCCAGTCGAACGTGGAGCGGCTGATGGAGAGGTCTTGCAGGCCGCCTTTCACGAACGTGACGATTTCATTCTTGCGGGTTTCGGGGCGGATGAAGTCGGGGTGCTCCTCGTAGAACTTCAGCAGCGGC
The DNA here is from genome assembly GCA_900553775.1 of uncultured Slackia sp. GTDB lineage: Bacteria > Actinomycetota > Coriobacteriia > Coriobacteriales > Eggerthellaceae > Slackia. The sequence continues at coordinate 4,964 of USEZ01000091.1, forward strand.
TCCTGGAACTCGGAAAGCTTGAAGAACCAGTTCTCCTCGCCCGAAGCGCGGCGCACCGGACGATGGCAGTCGGGGCACACCAGCTCGCCCTCGTCGTTTTTCTCGAGGTCGCTTTCGGCGTAGTAGGTTTCCTCATGCACGCAGTACCAGCCCTCGTAGGCGCTCTTGTAGAGATAGCCCTTGTCGTAAAGGTCGGTCCAGAATTTCTGCACGCTGCGCGTCTGGCGCTCTTCGGTGGTGCGCACGAAATCGGTGTAGGTGATATCGAGCATGTCCCATGCCTCTTTGAAGGCGGGAACCATGGAGTCGCACCACTCCTGCGGCGTCATGCCGTTTTTCTCGCCCGTTTCGGCAACCTTTTGGCCATGCTCGTCAAGACCGGTGACGAACGACACGTCGTAGCCGTTCATGCGCTGATAGCGCGCCACGGTGTCGGCGGCGATGGTGGTGTAGGCGGTGCCCAGATGCGGCGCCGCATTCACGTAATAGATGGGCGTGGTAATCGAATAGGCCGGTTTGGTCATATGCGTTTCCTCTCGTGCTCGGGCGACTGATGATGCCGCCTTCGCCTCATGAGCCGCATCGGACGAGGGACGGAAGGCGTGCCGGCAGAAAAGCCGCCCGAAGACGCGCGCATGCGATGGCGCGGCGTTCGCGCTTTTCGCCCGCATGCGAAAGACCCGCCCGCTGCGCGATGCGACAACGGATGTTCAAACCCGCCCATTGTAGCGCAGCAAACGCGCGGCGCGCATACGCGGATCGAGGCCATGCGTCGCCGCCTCCCTCGGATTTGCGAAAAATGCCCCGTCGACCGTTGCGCCGCGCCGCCTCGGCCCGGTCGCGCATCCCCGCTATCGTCTGATACCGCCGCGCAGCTTGGCCTCACGGGCACGCCAATCGGGCAGAAACGCATCCATCAACGCCTTGAAACGCGGGCCGTGGCTCGCTTCAAGCAGATGGCACAGCTCGTGCACCACGACGTATTCCAAGCATTCGGGCGGATGTGCGGCCAGCTGCACGTTGATGCAGATGCGCCCCGTTTTCACATTGCAGCTGCCCCATCGGCTCACCATGTTGCGATAGACGATCCTGCCGGGCGAAACGCCCATGATAGGCGCCCATTTCTCGATGAGCGCCGGCGTGCATGCCGCCACCACGGCGCGCCATTGCTCGAGCTCTTCGGGCATGGGCGCAGGCGCGGCCTCGGCGCGGGCGGCCTCGGCACGGCGGCGCTGCGCGATCCAGGAGGCATGCTCGCGCACCAGTCGCGCGATTGCCGCATCGCCCATGCGCATCGGCGCCGACACCTCGATGCGCCCGTCGGGCGCCTTCACCCTGAGATAGGCGCGTTTCTGGCCCGCACGGCGCACCACCGACACCTGCATGCCGTCCACGCTTACGACCGAACGCTCGGTCGAACGGCCCTTTCGGCTTGCGCCTCTTATCGACATCGAACACCCCCTTGCATGTCGCAACAACGCGCCGAAGCGCGATTCGCCCTCGAAAACGAACGGCCGCCGCCGTTGCGACATAGAGGAACGCGGCGACCGAGCGCAAGCATACCGAAGGATGCCGGAGCGCGCCACCGAGACAGGCCGGAGACGCAAGACGCCCCTCCTCGAAAAAACGGACGACGCGGGGCGCTATTCTGCGAACAGCGGCGTCGAATAGTAGCGGTCGCCCGAATCAGGCAGCACGACGACAATCGTCTTGCCCTCGTTTTCCGAACGCTTCGCCAATGCGATCGCCGCATGAAGCGCTGCGCCGGAAGAAATGCCGACGGAAATGCCGTCCGTTTTCGCCAGCCGCTTCGCCGCCGCGAACGCGTCCTCGTTTCCAACGGCGATCACTTCGTCATACACCTGCTCATCCAGCACATCCGGCACGAATCCCGCGCCGATTCCCTGAATTTTATGCACGCCGCTTCTGCCCTCAGAAAGCACGGGGGAATCCGCAGGCTCCACGGCAACGATGCGGATTTCGGGATTCTTCCGCTTCAGATATCCGCCCGCACCCGTGATCGTGCCGCCGGTTCCGACGCCGGCCACGAAGATATCCACGGCACCGTCGGTGTCTTCCCAGATCTCAGGACCCGTCGTGGCGGCATGAACGGCGGGATTGGCGGGGTTCGAGAACTGCCCGGGAATGAAGCTGTTCGGAATCTCGCGCGCAAGCTCTTCGGCTTTGGCGATCGCGCCCTTCATGCCCTTGGCGCCCTCGGTCAAAACCAGCTGCGCGCCATATGCCTTCATGATATTGCGCCGCTCGACGCTCATCGTTTCAGGCATGGTTATGATCAGGCGATACCCTTTGGCGGCCGCCATGGCCGCCAAGGCGATGCCGGTGTTTCCCGAAGTCGGCTCGATGATCGTCGAACCTGCGCTAAGAAGCCCCTTGGCCTCGGCATCTTCAATCATCGCCTTGGCAATGCGGTCTTTCACGCTGCCTGCGGGATTGAAATATTCGAGCTTCGCCAGCACGACGGCCTTCAGGCCTTCGCGCGATCCCGGACCGGCCAGCTCGACGAGCGGCGTGCCGCCGACCAGGTCAGACATTGCCTTGTATATACGAGCCATGATATGTCTCCTTCCTATCGAGCCGCCGCGAAGCCGCGCTCGAGTTTCATTGACGGTATTGCCGGCCGTCTGATGCCGGCAGGCGATCGAACGACGCTCCAAGCGCCGCCTTGCTCGGCCGAACCGGCCTCGGTCGGCCGCAACCGCCTTCGCGCAGGATGCCCCGATCCGCCTTTCCGGGAAACGCAGGCCTCCGCAATAAAAAAACCCGAAAG
>USEZ01000092.1 GCA_900553775.1 uncultured Slackia sp.
TAGCCATGCTGCTGGGCTCGGTGATGGAGTACGCGACGAGCTGGCTCATGGAGATGCTGTGGGGCGCCATCGCCTGGGACTACACCGGCACGTTCGGCAGCATCAACGGCCGTACCAATTTCGTATTCGGCGTGATGTGGGGCCTGCTCGGCCTGATTTGGGTGCGCACGGTCTTGCCGTTTTTCAAGAGGGCTTTCGAAGCGGTCGATGTGGAGACGACGGCTATGAAGATCGTCGGAGTCGTGCTGACGATCTTTCTCGTCGTCGATGCGGCGTTCACGCTCGGCGCGGTGGGCAGGCAAAGCGAGCGCATGGTGGGCATCGAGGCCACAACCCCCGTGCAGGAGTTTTTCGACGAGTATTTTCCCGACGCGTGGATGAAGGAACGCTTCCATATGACGGTGTTCGGCCGTCCGCAGTAAACGCGCGCCGGTCGGAAAGGCGCGAAAGGCCGAACGACGCGGGCGACGCTGCGCGGAGCGCGCGCATACGGCGGGTGCCGGCGTCTTGGCCGGCTTGCTGCAGGGCGGGGTGAAGGCCGCCTTCGAGCGTCGTGCTCCCGGTTTTGCGCGATGAAAAAGGAAAGGGCGCCGAAGCGCCCTTTCCCATGCGGTGCCGATGTTATTTGGAGGAATCGGCCGATCCGTCTTCCTCGACCGTCTCGTATTCGATTTCGATCGGTTCGTTCAGTGCATGGTGCGCGGCGTCGCCGGCAAGCACTTGCTCGCGAAACGTCTTGGCGTCCTCGCCGTCGACGGGCGCCATGATGTAAACGTTGCCGCCGATGAAAATCGGGGTCGCCTGGGTGGCCGTGGCGTTCGCGGCATCGTTGCCCTGGGCCGCCTTCTTGCGCTCCTCCTCGATGCGCTCGAGCATTTCGGCACGCACCGTCTCGATCTGCGCGGCGGTCTCTTCCTGCCAGCGGCTTTTCTTCCAGGCGGCGAAGTTCTTGTTGTAGCGCATCTGGATCAGCTCGAGAACGATGCAGAACACCATGGCGAAGTAGACGATGAGCTTCTCAAGCGGCATATGCAGCATTTCGATGCCGGTGTGGAAGCCGACGCTGTCGATGACGAGCAAAGCGCCGATGGCCACGATGAACGTCAGGGCGAGCATCTTCATCTCGGGATGGCCGTTGATGAAGTTCGAAATGGGGTCGATGAAGACCATCATCATGACGACGGCCACCATGACGGCGATGATCATGATGATCAGATGGTCGGCCATGCCGACGGCGGTGATGACCGAATCGATGGAAAACACCAGGTCCATCACCATGATCGTGCCGACGGCCTGGGGAAGCGTGATCATGTGCAAGGCCTTATGCTCGTGCGAATGCTCCGCTTTCACTTCGGTGAGCCGCAGCATGTCGACAAGTTCGGAGATGCCTTTGTAGATAAGGTAGGCGCCGCCGATCAGCAAGACGAGGTCGCGCATGGAGAAGCCGTGGCTGTACGCTCCCAGATCGATGGTGAACAAAGGCGCGGTCATATGCACCAGATACGAGGCGAAGCACAAGAAGATGATGCGCATGACGAGCGCGCCCGCCAGGCCGAGCTTGCGGCCGATGTGCTGTTTGTCGGCGGGAAGGCGATTCGTGGTGATGGAGATGAATACCAGGTTGTCGATGCCGAGGACGATTTCGAGGAATATCAGCGTGACGAGGCTGATCCATGCTTCCGGCGTCGTGAAAATGGACAGATCCATTCCGCTCCTTTCAAACAGTCCGGAGCGCAGACCCGCACGGGGACGAAACTCCGGCACAACCGATACCATGCGGACCTTGCGCCCGCAAGCTGTACCCTGAGTCTCGTTATTTCAGACACGCCAGGCGCGAAACCGGGTCTGTTGACGTGCCGCATCATCGTGATGCCAACTACTCCCCCATAGGCTTTGGCATCTTCGGGCCGCAAGGCGCGAAGAGCACGCGTGATATAATGGCAGGGTTTGCCGGCATTGAGGACGGAATCTCATGAAGTTTATGAAACCTTCGCATAAGTCTGCTTCCGCAGGGCACGAGACCGTGCGCTATCTCGACGGATCGGGCCTTGCCCGTCCGTTCGACCCCCCGAAAGCCGTCATTGCCGCATGCGTCATCGCCGCCGCTTGCGCGGCCGTCATCGGAGGCATGGCGGCGTCCAAGGCTATCGACCAGGTGCTGCACGGGGAAGAGCGGGCTGCGGCCACGGTGGAAAGCAACATCGCGCGCGACATCTCCTACGATATCCCCTTGATGCAGGATTGCATGGCTCTCGATGACGCCTCCATTCTCGCGCGTTTCCAGGAATCGGGATTTCTGACGTACGATCTGACCGGCGAGGGCGATTCGGGCATCGACGTGATGAAGCTTCCCTCCGATACCAATCTCATGGATGCGGGCATCGCGCTCGGCGGCGGCATCGGGAACATGGATGCCGTCGCCGCTTCGAAATACCTCGTGGGATCGTGGCGCTTCACCGTCGAGCGCGTCGAGGGGCTCTCGATGCGCATCCGCTATGCCGACCTGCGTTCGGCCGATGCCGCCGAGGCCATCGATGCCGCCATGGCAAGCCAAGGATGGGTCGACAATCCGGCCGTATCGGTGGAAAGCGAAGGCAAAGACGAGGTGGGAAACACCTATCGGGAAGGAACGCTGGCAAGCGACGGGGGAGCATATGCCTGGCGCGTGTCGGTCTGCCCTCTGGCCGACGTCTACGACATCGTAGGCTTGCCCGAGAGCGCGCAATATGTCGGCATCAGGCTTCAGGCGTAGAGAAGAAGGCCCCGCCGAGGGCCTTCTTTCGCGGAGAAGGAGTCTTTCGGGGCCGTTTGTTCGCGCAGATGCAACCGATGTTTATCCGAACAGCTCGTATGCCTCGTCGGAAACGATGAGGCGCGCCGACCGGGGCAGGACGCGCGCGACGAACGGCGTCGTGTTTCCCGTGGGCTCGCCGTCGTATTGGATCTCGAAAGCGGGATCCGCGGAAACCTCGATGTGCGATCCTTCGTAGATTTCGAGCGCGTCGCCGCGGTCGGGGAAATGTCCGTCGCGGTCGAGCATGGCTGCGAAAACCGACGGAAGAAGCTCGACGGCGTTTTTCGCTTTCAGCACCACCACGCCGAGCTTGCCGTCGCGCGGCTGGTTGCAGTGCGTGACCGAGATGCCGAATTGGATTTCCGAGAAATTGACGAGCAGCACGCCGAGGCCTTGGGTTTCGACCTTCTTTCCGTCGATGTCGAGTCGGATTCGCGAATGCTGGGGAGAGATGTTCGATCCCGCCGCGAGAAAGTACGCTACGGGCCCGAGCAGCCGTTTGTTCGAGGCGGCGCTTTCCATGATGGTGGCGTCATAGCCCGCGCCCGCCATGATCATGAACCCGAACGTTTTGCCGTCGTGTTCGATCTCTCCCATATCGAAGTCGAGCGTTTTGCCCGCGCGGGCAAGCTTCGCGAGCGCATGCGGCTCGTTGGGCTCGAGCAGGTTCAGCGAAAGCAGGTTGGCGGTGCCGGCGGGATAGGGAAGAACCGCCACGCCGGTATCGCGCAGGCGGTAGGCGACGGTCGCTATGGTGCCGTCGCCGCCTGAGGCCACGACCGCGTCGAATTGCTCGGCGTCGTCGAGGAGGTGCTCGATCGAGGTGGTGCCGTCGGACGAGCGCAGGCACACCTCGTCGCCGTCTTCGACGAACGAGCGCATGAAGTCGTACACGCTGCCTTCGCGGTATCCTGATGCGAGATTGTTGATGATGAGCACTTTCAAGACGGTCGACCTCCCCCCTTTTTGCATATAGGTTATTATAGCGTCTGCATAATTCGCCCTCGATCGTCGTGATTCACACAAAGGAAAAGCGTTGTACATTACCGACCGGAAGCAATTGAAGGAGTTCGCCGACCGTGCGAAGCGATTCGCCGTCCTCGCCGTCGATACGGAATTCCTCAGAGAGAAGACCTATTGGCCCCGCTTGTGCCTCATCCAGCTTGCAACCGAAGAGGAAAGCGTCGTCGTCGACCCGTTCAGGGTGAAAGACCTGTCCGATTTGGCCGAGCTGTTTGTCGACGAGCGCATCGTCAAGCTCTTCCATGCCGCAGGCCAGGATATGGAGCTCATCGTGCACGAGATGGGCGTGGTTCCCAAACCCGTGTTCGACACGCAGATCGCGGCGTCGCTTCTCGGCGACATGCTGCAGATCGGATACGGATCGCTCGTGCTGAACGAATGCAACGTGAAATTGAAGAAGGCCGATTCGTTCACCGATTGGAGCCGCAGGCCGCTGACCGATTCCCAGATCCAATACGCCCTCGACGACGTGATCTATCTTCCGCGAATCTATCGCTCGATGAAGGAACGTCTCGAAAAGCTCGGCCGTCTTTCGTGGCTCGACCGCGATTTCGAAGAGCTTTCCGACCCCGAGCGCTACAAGGTCGATCCCTACGAACGCTTCAAGCGCCTCAAACGCGTCAACCAGCTGACGCCGCAGCAGCTTTCAGCGGCGCGCGAGGTCGCGGCGTGGCGCGAGACGCAGGCCATGAAACGCAATATTCCTCGCAAATGGGTGGTTACCGACGAGCAGATCGTCGAGATATGCAAGCGCGAGCCGCGTACGCTCGACGAGCTTTTCATGGTGCGCGGCGTATCGAACACGCTCAAGACCGACGACGCCCGCCGGGTGCTTGCCGCATGCAAGCAGGGCCTCGATGCGCCCGAGGACGCATGGCCCGAGTTGAACAAATCGTACAAAAGCGAGCCCAACGTCGATCCCCAGGTCGATTTGCTGTATTCGCTGGTGAAGGTGCGTGCGAAAGAAGCCGGCGTCGCATTCGGCGTTCTTGCATCGCATGCCGATCTGGCAAAGCTTGTGCGCGGGCACTACGAAGAGGTCGACATCCTGAAAGGCTGGCGCCGCCATCTCGTGGGCGAAGAGCTTCTCGCCTTGATGCGCGGAGAGATTCTCTTGGGGATCGAAGACGGGGTTTTGAAGGTTACGGATCGGACACACTAGATTGCGCGCGATGCGCGTTCGACTAGAATACCGCTGCGAACAAAGGTTTGCCTGAGCACGTTGTAAAGGAGCATTCGATGCCCATCGTATCGGGAGGCATGGGCCTCTATTATGCCGTTATGATCTTGACGCTGGTTATCGGCGCCGGCGCGCAATTCTATGTTTCGCGGCAATTGAAGAAATACAGCCACGTTCCCAGTTCGTACGGAATCACCGGCGCCGAAATGGCCCGCCGCATGTCCATCGACAGCGGCATTTCGCATGTGGCCGTGCATCGCGGCGGACCGAATCAGGATTTCTTCGATCCCCGCTCGAATTCCGTCACGCTCGGCACCGATGCATATGGCGAATACAGCATCACCGCCGTGGCCACGGCGGTCCACGAGATGGGCCATGCCCAGCAGTACGCCGAAGGCTATGCGTTCATGAAATTCCGCAGCGCGCTCGTGCCCGTCGTGAATTTCTGCTCGAATGCATGGATGATCATCTTCATGCTCGGATTGCTCATGGGCGCCGCAGGCGGCACGTTCATGGTGAAGATCGGCATCGTCATGTTTGCCGCCGTTTTGCTGTTCCAGCTGGTCACGCTGCCCGTCGAATTCGATGCTTCGCGCCGCGGGCTTGCGTATCTTCAGGCGACGGGTATGAATCAGGCCGAAATCTCGGGCGCATACTCGGTTTTGCGCGCGTGCGCCTTGACCTATGTCGCATCCGCTTTGACCGCACTTTTGCAGCTTCTGTATCTCATTCTGTCCACGCGTTCGGAAGATTAGCCCATGCTGCTTTCCCAAGCATCTTCTCAACGAACAGCTCGGAAAGAGGCCGCCTCCTCGCGGCCTCTTTCCGTTTCCGAAGCCATGCTTCGGGCGAAAGATTCCCTCGAAGCTCTCACGGTCGTTTTGATAGGCGAGGTTTCGGAGGTGAACGCGAAAGCGGGATATAAGGCGGTCTATTTCACCGTGAAGGATGTGGGCGCCTCTCTTCCATGCATGATGTGGCTCAATCGATACCGCCAATCGGGCGTGGAGCTTGCCGTGGGGCAGCGGGTCGAATTGACGGGGCGCTTCACGCTGTATGCGCCGAAAGGCCGTATGAATTTCGAGGTTTTTTCCGTTTCGGTGGCGGGCGAGGGGGACCTGCGCCAAAAGGTCGCGCAGCTCGCGCGCGATCTTGAGCGGGAGGGCCTTATGGACGCAGGCCGCAAGCGGCGGGTTTTGCGCATGTACGAGCATGTCGGCCTGGTGACATCCCCGCGCGGCGATGCCGTGCATGACGTCATGCGTACGATGCGCCGCCGTTTCCCCCTGACGCGCATTTCGCTCGCAGGCGTCGCGGTGGAAGGCGCGCACGCCGCGACGGGCATGGCCGAGGCTCTCGCTTCGTGCGCTGCGGCAGGATGCGAGGCCATCCTGCTTGTGCGTGGAGGAGGCAGCTTCGAAGACCTGATGCCTTTCAACGACGAATCGCTGGCTCGCGCGATCGCCGGATGTCCCGTTCCCGTCGTCACCGGCATCGGGCACGAGCCCGATACGACGATTGCCGACATGGTGGCCGATGCGCGCGCATCGACTCCTACGGCCGCGGCGGAGCGCGTGACGCCCGACAAAGAGGCGCTCGATCGGGACATGGCGGTCCGGGCGGGTCTTTTATCGCGGTCGGTCGAGCGAACCCTCGCCCGCCTTGCCGACGGGGTGGGCGCATATGCGTCGCGTCCGGTGTTCAAAGATCCGCGCTCGCTTTTCGCGACCGACCTCATGACGGTCGACATGCTTCATGAACGCTTGTCGCGCGCCCTTCCCGGGTGTTTGGAAAAAGACCGGGCGACGCTGGAGTCGTCCGCATCCCGCCTTGCCGCCAAAGGGGCCGCTTTGCTCGACCCCTACGAGCATGCCTTCTCTTTGCGGGCGGGGCGCCTGCACGATCTTTCGCCGCTTGCGGTTCTTTCGCGCGGTTATGCGATGGCGTGCGACGAAGGCGGCCGCGTGGTATCGAGCGTCGGCGCGGTAGCCGTAGGCGAACGAGTGGACGTATCCGTAAGCGACGGCGTGCTGCGATGCACGATTGACGAAATAGCCGCATCTCCTGCGGCGGAATAGGACGGAACATGACCGAGATGGCATCCAGGCCTGTTGACGAGATGAGCTTTCGCGAGGCGATGGCCGAGCTCGACCGCACGGTGTCGATTCTTGAAAGCAACACCCTCGAACTCGAGGACAGCTTGAAATCCTACGAATACGGCGTTGCCTTGCTGGGCGATTTGAAGAAGCGCCTCTCGACGGCCCAGCAGAAAGTCGACGTTCTCATGGGGCAGCTCGACGCTCCCGCCGACGATGCAACCACTGACATGACTCTTTCGTAAGCGGAGGGGTTTTTCTACTACACTTGTCATCCGATATATGACAGAACAACTCAAGAAAGGCGGTATGTACGCGATGACCGAATGCATTTTTTGCAAAATCGCTGCCGGCGACATCCCTGCAACCGTGGTATATGAAGACGACCAGGTTATTGCCTTCGACGATCTGTCTCCTCAAATGCCCGTCCACACGCTGATCGTTCCCAAGGAGCATCACGACCATATCGGCGACGATATCCCCGATGCTTTGATGGG
>USEZ01000093.1 GCA_900553775.1 uncultured Slackia sp.
ACCGCCGTTTGCTGGATCGTGCTGCTGTTCATCGGCGAACCCGTGCTCGTGCTCTTGTTCGGAGAAGCCATCGCCGAACACGTCTATCTGCTCTACCCCGTGCTTATCGCCACGTCGGCCACGGCGTTTCTCTGGTTTTTCGGCGATTTGCTCATCACGTTGCGCAACTTCCGCGCCAATTTCATCGGCAACGTCATAGCGCTCGTCGCCGTCATTCCCCTCAGCGTCGTCTGCGTGAATATCTGGGGCATGAACGGCGTAAGCTTCGCCGGCATCGGCGCTTGCTTCGCGGGCGTCGCATATCTCGGCTTCGCCTTGGCCTCGGCCGTCCGCAAACAATCCGACAGCGAACAGGAGGCGCCGCGCAATGCCTAGCCCTATCCGCATTCTCCACGTCATCGGCGCCATGAACAGAGCCGGCGCAGAAACCATGATCATGAACCTGTACCGAGCCTGCGACACCGACAAAGTCCAATTCGATTTCCTCGTCAACGACGAGGGCGACTATGATGAAGAAATTCGTTCTCGCGGCGGAAGAACGTATCGAATCCCTCGTTACGCAATCCGCAACTACCGATCCTATCGCAAAGCATGCGCGGCTTTTTTCGACGCCCACGACGAATTCGCCGTCGTTCATGGGCATATAGGACTTCCCGCCCCCATCTACCTCGAGCAAGCACGACGCCGCGGCATCTACGCTGTGGCGCACAGCCATGCCCAGAATTACCCGCTCTCCCCTTCCGAAGCCGCATTTCGCCTTTGCTCGTTTCCCGTACGCCGTCACGCCGATTTCTTCATGGCCTGCTCGCGACAGGCGGGCATCGACCGATTCGGCATGCGCGTATGCAACGATACGAATCGCTTTTTCGTGCTGAACAACGGCATCGACCTGGCTCGCTACCGCTTCGATGCGCAAAAACGCCGCGATATGCGGGATGAACTGGGACTTTCTGAAGAAACGCCTGTTTTCGGACACGTCGGGCGCTTCGACCCGGTGAAAAACCATCGCTTCCTTCTGGACGTATTCGCCGCCGTGGCCGAGCGCGAACCGCGTGCGAAACTCGTCCTTGTGGGAAGGCCCGACGAGGACGGCGCGGTCATGGCTCATGCCCGCGCGCTCGGCATTGAAAAAAGTGTGATGGCGCTCGGATTACGCGACGACATCGAACGCCTGCTGTGCGCGTTCGACGCATTCTTGTTCACTTCGTTCAAAGAAGGACTCGGCATGGCGGTCGTCGAAGCCCAGGCTGCAGGACTTCCCTGCCTGGTTTCCACCGGCGTTCCCAAGCTCACGCGCGCAAGCGGCCTCGTCGACTTCCTCGACCTCGAGCAGGGGGCGCAGGTCTGGGCGGACAAAGCGCTCGATATGCTCGACCGTCATCGCGGCTTCGAGCGCACGGATGCAATCGAAAACGTGCGAGCGGCAGGATTCGATATCGCCGCATCGGCCGCATGGCTTCAAGAATTCTACCTCGACCATGCGAAGGGCTCGCCCTCCTAGTCGCCTGCGTGGCAGATAATGGCGCCGAGTTCGCCGACGCCATCGGCGCAGGAACACGCCTGGGCGACGAACCCCGTGCAGTTCATGTCGGCGAAGCCGTCCCAGCGAGGAGAGCCGTCGAGGTACATGCATTGACACCGAACCCCCGACGAATACGGCGTTCCCAGGTAATGTCCGTCATATCGCCGGGAAAGCAGCCAGTTGACGAGATGCGAACGGGAGACGCCCGAAACCTTGTCGGTGCCCTCGATCCAACAGCCGTCCGAATCGAGCCTGCATGGCATCGGTTTCGGGGTCGAGCCGCCGCCGGACCCTCTCCGCCAAAGTCATCCCGAATGCAGCTCGCCCGAGACGTCCGCGTAGCACCACGCGCCGTCGGCAAAATTCCAACCAGGTTCGAAATCAGGGTCTTCCGCCTCCGCTGCACCGTCGGCATATGCCGCAGCCAGCGCATGCTTCGCAAAAGTCCCATTCATGCCAATACGTCCCGCAATAAAGCGGATACGGCTCTTCCGCACGCCGTCTGCTTGTTCTACATAAGATAACGCTCGACCATGCCCTTGCCGAAATCGCTGATGCGGTAATAGACGACCACATCGCCTTGCTCGCCGAGGACGCATCTCGTTTCGTCGAGAATGCCGTTTTCCTTCGCTGTGGCAAGGGCTTCTTCCACATCGCGCAGCGTCAGCATCTTATAGCCGCCGTAGTCGGGAGCAAGCGCCTCGACGACTCCGGCGGCGCAATCCTCGCATCCGCCCACGAAGTGCTCGATGATCGCATAATGCAAAGGAACCAGTCCGTTTCCCATGGCGCTATCCCTTCTTTTTGCCCGAGCGGAAGATCGCGACGGGGTTTTTCGCAATGCAGAAAATACCCGCGATCATGACGAATGCGCCGACCCACTGTGCAGACGAAAGCGGCGGATAATCGGCGGCCATGCCTCCGATATTGCACACGCCCATGATAATCCAGATGAAAAACGGCCCCCAGAACGCATACATGCCGTTGCATGCCATGCCGAGCGCCGTGCCGCACATCGAGTTGCCCTTGTACCAGAAAGAAAAAGCAGGCATGGCGAAAAAACCCGATATGAGAAAGAACGCCATCGCAGGGCTCGTCGCCGCGGCACCGACAATGGCAAACAGCGCCGAAGCACCGCCGCCGATAATGGTCAGCAGGGGAAACACCACGAAAAGCTCAAGAAGGCCTGACGTGACCTGACGTATGGCGATTCCGATCCGGTAATCGATCAGCGTAGTGCCGAACCCCGCGACGCATCCTTCGAATCCCCATCCGAGCGCGGCGAGAAAAGCGAAGAAGCAGCCGGCGAGCGCTTGAGGGCCCATGGCGGCGAAGCTCGCGCCGCCGATAAGCGCCGCGGCGAGCAGGCAGATCGCAACGCCGGCGATTTTATGCGCCTCAAGACGCTGTTTGAACAGAACCCGACCGAGCACGACGCCTAAAGCGCAATTCAGAGCCGCGATGGGAACGATGACGCCAGGATTGCCCGCCGCCGTGGCGGAATTCAGCGCGACGACGTAGGCGATGCTGGCAAACGGGCCTCCGATGGCGGCGCAAAGCATCATGATGCGTCCCGGCTTGGTTCGCACCGTTTTAACAAGGTCGCCCATCTGGCGATTCTTGGCGCACACCGCCAGCGACCATATCCCGCTGATGGAATCGTTGATTCCCGATGCCAGCGCCGCCAATGCGAAGGCGACGACGAAAGCGCCCAAGGCCGCCTGGCCCTCGCCCCATTCAGAGCCCGCAAACCACGCGCCCCACACGCCCTGTGTTTGGGCAAGCGTCAAAAAGCCGGTATACAACCCATAGCAGACGCCCGACGCCATGGCGAAAGCCAAGCCCCGCACGAAATATCTTTTCCGACGCGCTTCGCGCAACGCCTCGATGTCTTGTTCCACGGATTTTTCGCCTTCTTACGCCATGCCGCATCGCGCGGCGCCGTCTCGTCTGAAAACACCTGTCGCATCCGCGCACGACAAAAGCCGCTCGCGGTCGATCGCCCGAAGCAGGCTCTTGCGTCTACGCCGACTGTCCCTCGCCGTCTTCGTACCACGACAGAACCCGCTCGAGATATTCGGCGGCATAGCGGTAGTAGACATAGAGCCACTCGCCGACGCATTCGCCTTGCGACTCTTTGAAAAGCGACCAGACATACCAGCACCATCCCGCCATGGCCACATGGGCGAAATTATGGCGCAGCTCCTCGAAAGACGGCGTGCGGCCGAAATAAAAGCCGAGAGCCTCTTTCGCCTGGTCGAAATCGAGCTCGCAGCACACCGTGAACGTTCCGAAATCGCTCGCGTAATCCGACATGCCCGAATACTCCCAATCGATCAGATACATCTTGTCCTGCTCGTCGATCAAGAAGTTGAGGGCGAAGAAGTCGTTGTGCGTCAGGCAGCGTCGCGCCTGGTCGGCGTCGATGTGCAGTTTCAAGCGCGCGGCCTGCTTCGCCATCTCGGAAAACCCGGCGATATCCACCTTGCCCTTCGCTTCTTCGAGCAGCGAGAGATAGGTGCATGCCTCGTCGTAGAAATCGAACGAACGCTGCGTTTCCATGGACGAATCGTGCAGCATGCGGGCCATCTTCATGGCGCGTTCCACCTGGTCGCGGTCATGCGGGTCGAGCTGGCGCGCGTTGGGAATGAATCGCGATATCTTCCAGCCGCGCAGGGGGTCTTCGAAAAGGTAAGTGTCGTCGAGACCGAGCTTTTTCGCAAGCGATTGGGCGACAAGCTCGGCTTCGCGATCGACGATCATCTCGGTGCCCGCGCCGGGATGGCGATATACGTACTCGTCATCGCCCACGGAAAAATGGCACGAAAGATTGGTCAAGCCCTGCTTCAGCGGATAGACGTCGTGAATCTCGTCCATCGTGCAGCCCAAAACGGCCACGATGTTGTCGAACACCTCCGAATCGACGTTACGCAAGAAATACGGATCGAAATCGCGCAGCTCGTCGAGCGAGTCGAATTCGTTGATAACCCCTTCGGCATACGGGCGGATCGCCATATCGAACTCGTCGATATGGTCGACGTAAATCTGCTCCCAAAGCTTGTCCGCCGTAGCCGGGAGGTCGTATTCTTCCTCGAGGATACGCACGAACGAACGCGAGAACGCCCGGTCGAAATACACATGGCCCATCATAATCTGAGCATCGCGACCGCCGATACGCACCGACTCGATGCGGCCGTCGGCATCGGCCTCGATGCACCATTCCTTCGTATCCCCCGCTGCGAACGTCGAGGCGTAATAGGCCCGATATACGTACGGCTCGAACGGGTTCACCGTGAAATAGTCGTCGGACGAGCATATATAGGTATTGCCCAAACGCTCGCGCACCGCCATCAGCGAAGAGTTGTTATTGCGCGACGCGTAAGCCTCGTTCACCGCGATTTTCACGCCGAACGCGCGCTCAAGATAGAAGAAATGCTCTTTCTTATACCCCACCACCACGGTGATGTCGGTAATGCCCGCCTCTTTGAGCTGGCGGATCTGGCGTTCGATCAGCACTTCGCCGCGAACCGTGAGCAGGCCCTTGGGCTTTTCGTAGGAAATCGGCGCGAAACGCGACGAAAGCCCCGCGGCCATAATCACGGCGTTTTCCACCTTGTATTCGTCAAGAGCCCGCATGCCCGCCTCGGAAAGCGCCAGCCCTTCGACCATGCCTTTGCCCGAAAGAACCTCGAGGGCGCAGACGGCATCGTCTAAGGCCATGCCGGCCTTGCGCGCGAGGGCCTGGCGGCTTTCGCACGGCTTGAGAGCCAGCGTGGCAAGCACTTTGAATTCGTTTTCAGTCAGCACGCGATTCCTCCATCGACGGCACGCGAAAACGGCGTCTTCCATCGAAGGAAGGACGCCGTAATGCTAAATTCTTCAGCATGGTATCAGTATTCTGAACACAGGTAAACACAAGGGTGATTCTGTGGGAGAAACGGAAGGAATCTCCCCGTATAAGGCGTGCCGAGAATCAGGCGACGATGCGATAAAGGCGCATGCCGTCCTGTGCGAGCACGACTTCGAAACCGGGAGTCTCATCCGTTATGCCTTCGAATCCTTGCCATTCTTCGGCCTTGTAATCGGGATTCGATCGAAGCACGCCTTCGTCTTCGTCGAGAAGCAAGACGTAATCGGCATCAAGGGAATCGAGCGCGTTTTTCACCTCGTCGTCGGAAGCGACATCGCGCAAACGCTCGCGAATGATCTCGCTCTCCCGCTTCTCGTCTTCGGAGCCGTAGCCCGATATATAGCGATAATACAGATTCGTGTCGTCAGCCCCGTATGAATACATCGAGCCGTCGTAAGGGATATTGACCAGCAGGGCGTCCTCTCCCACGGCCTGCTTCGCCTCTTCGATGAAACGCTGCTCTTGGACATCGAGGGGAACGGCGGCACCCGTCGAACCGACGGCGGTCGCATTGGCGCGCAGCCAAGAATACACGTTGCCCTGGGAAGGAGAAAACACCGCCAAGCAGAAAACGCAGCATAGGATCGCGGCGCCGGCGATGGCCGGGAAACGGCTTTCCGACGAAAAGCCGAGACGGTGCGCGAGTTCAGCGCCCGCACGCCACAGGCCGTAAAGGCCGTATGCCGCCACAGGCACGCCGACGATCGCCATCGTTGCGGCGATGCGGTAATAATCCGTATACCAAAAGCCCGCAAGCGCATGTTTCAACACCCCTTCGCTTCCGTACGTCGAAACGAAAACGACGCCGAACAAAACGTACGCGCATGCGATCCAGCGGCACTCGCGGCGGACAAGGCAGCCCGCCGCGCCGAGCAGCACCGCGGCAGCAAGCGCATACTGGGGTATGAAAGTATTCTGCGAAAGGTTCAGCGCGGCCGCGACGGCATCGGGCAGCGAGCAGACAGCGTCCCACTGGAAATTGATGACGCCCTGAAGAAACGGGGCCTTGTACAGCACGAACCAAACGCCGCGAAGACGAGAAACGCCGACGAACAGGCGACGCGCACGACGGCGTTGCCCCTGAAACGCCCCGGCACGATATCGGCGATATCGGCACAACGCCATGCGCAGTACGGAATCAGCGCGATCGCAACCGAAAACGCCGTGTTCGGCTGCGCGAAATAAAACGCCACGATGGTCAGCACGAAGCCCGCGATGCAACGTATGCGCTCGATACGCGTGCGGCCCTTGCTCGTCGCTTCGATGAACAGCACCGCCGAGGCCCCGAAAAACGACATCGAGACGAAATTGGGATACAGCGGCCACTGGAGCAGCAGCACCCAAGGAAACGCGCTGAATGCGGGAGTGCAGACCGCCCCGAACCAAAGCGCCTTGCTATCGAGGCCGAAGATGCGCGACATCAGGGCGAGCATGCCTATCGGATACACGAATACGGCGAATGCCGCATTGACCGCATTGGAGGCGAAGGGAACCGAGACGCCGAAGATATCGGCCACCATCGCCACGGCGATATGCCATGCGGACGGATAGTAGCCGCCGTCTTCGTAGAAGGGAACGATGCTTCGGTCGTAGTCGGAAAGATACAGGGCGGAATCGAGCGACGACCAATCGCCCGACGACAAGAAGCTCTGCACAAGACCGTAGTGATGCACGTTGTCATACGTCTGCATGTAAGAGTCGGGGCCGTCGAGGGGCATGACGTAGAGGAAAACGGCCGCGACAAGCGATACGGCGATGTAAAGCGCGGCAAGAGAAGCCCCGCGAGAGCAGGTTTCGTCCCATCCGCACGCACCGAGCAATCCGACATGCTTTCTCTCCATGACGACCCGCACCGCGAACGGCGCCGCGCACAAAAGGGACGCACACAGAAGCACCGACCAACCCGATGAGATTATCCCCGCCTTCGAGAAGACGATGCCGATCAGGCAGAACAAGACGATGGAAACGACAGGCGCCGCAACGACGCTCATACGGCCCGAAAATCCGACGCCGCGCGCGCCGAGATATCCGGGGACATAG
>USEZ01000094.1 GCA_900553775.1 uncultured Slackia sp.
TGCGACCTGTCGAGGGTCGACGCGGTGACCGCCGCCGACGCTGCGCGCATGCTCGGCGTCAGCTCGGCGCGGGTGGCGCAGATGTGCGAGTCCGGAAGGCTCGCCTCGTGGAAGGAAGGGAGCCGCCGCATGGTCATGAGGCGGTCGGTGGAGGCCCGCATGGCCGAGAAGCCGGGTCCCGGGCGCCCCAGGCGCGAGGCCCTGGAAGGCTAGGCCGCGATAGTCGAGGTCATTTTGTTGAGGTCGACGAAATGATGCAGAAAGCCCCGCGCATAAGGGCTGCCACCCTGCGCGAGGCTCCGATCAAGCCGTCCGTTTCAAGGAAGGCGGTACCATTATGCCAAAAAAGAAGCGCCGCCGCACGTGGGGCAGCATAACCACCGTCACGCGCGGAAAGCACGTGCTTCGCTGGGTGGAGAACACGCCCGACGGGCGCAAGCGCAGGTCACGCACGTTCTACGGCACGTACAAGGAGGCCGACGCAGAGCTCGCCCGCATCCGCGTGCGCGTGGGCGACGACGCGCCCGTGCCGACCATAGGCCAGGCTTACGAGATGTGGTGGCTTCCTCGCGCCGAGCGCAGGCTCGCGGAAGGCGACCTGTCCGCGAACTCGTTCAAGCTGTACGGGACGGCCTGGCGAAACATCGCCGCGCCCAGGTGGTCGCGCACGCCCGTCGACAGCATACGCCCCGCCTCCGTGCAGGAGTGGCTGTCCGGCCTGTCGAAAGGCAACGCGGAGAAGGCCCTGACCGTGCTGAAGCAGGTGGTTGACTTCGCCGTGCAGTACGAGGTCGTGCCCGCGAACAAGTTCCGCATCCACTACGACATGCCGACCAAGGCGTCGAGAACGCGCTCCCGCGGCGTGTACGACCTCGCGCGGGCCCGCGCCGTGCTCGAGGCATTGCGCGGATCGCGCATCGAGCCGGCGTACATCCTCGCCTGCTTCGGCTCGTGCCGCACGGGCGAATCGCTCGGCGCCCGCGTGGACGAGATGCGGTTCGCCGACGTGCAGGGCGTGCCGATGGCGATGGTCCCCATACGCCGACGCATGGAGCGCCAAGGGTGCGCGCCGATCGAAAGCCTGAAGAACGAGCAGAGCGTCCGCACGGTCTGCATCCCCGGCGAGTACGCCGAGCGCCTGCGCGCGATCGCCGGCGAACGCGCCGCGTTCGGCACGCCCTGGCTCGCCGACAGGGGCGACGGGACGCCCATGAACGTCGCCGTGCTCGACTACGAATGGAAGCGCCTCGCAGGCTCGGACCACATACCGTTCGCGAACCTGCGCAACTCGTGGCGCACCTTCGCACAGGCGGAATGGGGCGTGGACTACGACGTGCTCGAGACGCTGATGGGACACGCTCTCCAGGGCGTCACCGGCAGGCATTACCTGCGCATGAGCGACGAGCAGCTAGCCGAACAGCTCGCACGCGCATACGCCGCTTTTCTCGCGAGATAGGATATTTTGGGATATTTGAAACTATAACCCCAGGTCAAAAGCATATTTTTTAGACTGTCTTAACGAATTAACGCAAAGTTCAAAAAAACGTTGAAAAGCATGCATGCCTGCGGGCGCGAAATCAGGGCGTGCCGCCCTGGAATTCCGCTGCACGCCGGCGCGAACCCGCTTGCGCCGACGCATCGCCTTGGCCGAACGGGCGCATGTCTCCTTTATATGCGGGCGTCCCGATAAACGCTGCACGCAAAGGCGAAGATCGACGAAGCGAAGCCTCGGGGATGAGGCGTGCGCTACCTGTTTTTCTCGCACACAAGCGACCATGCGTTGCCCGTCGAACGAGCATGGGCGCACCCGAGGCAGTCGGACCGATCGCAGAAATCCTGCGCACGCAAGCCGTCGTCTGCGAATACCGCCTCGAGCGACAAGGCTCCCTTGTCGGAATCGATCGCTTTATCGAGCCCCTGCCGACGCATGGATTCGAGAACCATGGCCGCAATCTGGCGCATGCCGAGCGCGGTGGGATGCGTGCCGTCGAACGCCTCGTAATCGCGCCCGAACGCCGCAAGGTCGATCGCCTTGCAGCCATGGGCCGCCGCCTGGATGCGGACGGCTTCATCGTATCGCGCGACATCGATGCCGCGCAGACGGCGGATGAACGTGGGGGCCGCCGAACCCGCCAAGCGGCCGGGGCACAGCGTGCAGCACCACGCCTGCGCATCGGGATACGACGCACGCAGCCGCGAAAGCATCGTTGCGTAAGCGCTCGAGAACGACTCCGCGGCATCGGGGCACGCAGCGGCGACGACGCGCGATTCGCACGCCGGCGCTGCCGGCGGCAGCGCACGTCCGCGGCCGGCGGCCTGAT
The DNA here is from genome assembly GCA_900553775.1 of uncultured Slackia sp. GTDB lineage: Bacteria > Actinomycetota > Coriobacteriia > Coriobacteriales > Eggerthellaceae > Slackia. The sequence continues at coordinate 2,322 of USEZ01000094.1, forward strand.
TGGCCGCCCCTCCCCATCCGTAGTCGTTGATTCCCAAAAACACGATGACGATATCGGGCGCAAGGCCGTCGCGCGAAAGCGCCTCGATGCGCTCGGCGCTTGAAGCCGCGGGAAAACCCGCGCCTTCTACCATGCTGCCGGAAAAGGAGCCGTTGGACAGCAGCTCTCCGCCCAAGGCGTCGATCGTCATCTGCCACCAGGTATCCTCGCGCCGGCGCACCCCGGTTGCCGCACAGCGCTCGCCCTCGTAGAACACGTCGAAGCCATCGGGGTTGCATCCCTGAAACGTCGAGATGGAGTCGCCCAGGATAGAGACCAAGGGGCGACGACATGATGATGCCATGGACCTTCCTTTCATCGGCGCGCCGCGGGCGGGTGCAGATCCGCCTCTCGAATAAAGCGGAACGGAAAACGACAGGACGTGAAGCGCCCGGACCCGTGCCGCATGGCGTCCCAGCACGGAAACGGACGTATGTGCCGCGAAGCGCAGAAAAAGGCCCATCCCGAAGGATGGGCCTTGCAAAAAACGAGCGTGTCGCCCCGATGCCTTACGCCTTGGCGCTGGCACCCAGGAAGACAAGGCCGGTCGTGGCGATCGGCTTGAAGCCCTCGATCTGGGCGGCCTGGTATCCGGTAGCGACCTGGCGATGAAACAGCGGATACAGCGGAACCTGCTCGGCAAGGATGTCGAAGCACTGGTTCCACAGCTGCTGCTGCTCGTCGCCGGAAGTCTCGCGAGCCTCCTGCATGAACTCCTGCAGCTGGGTCCACTCCTCGGTGCCCTTCCAGCAAGAACGGCCCTGCGTCCAGATGTTGTCGGCATACCACCAGCTCATGAGCAGGTCGGGGTCGTTGCCGAAGCAGGTCGGGTCGCCCGGGGTCAGCATGACGTCGTAGGAAAGCGTGGAGCCGTCCTCGGGAGCGGCGAACTCGGACCAGTTGATCTTCTGCTCGGCGTTGGTCATCTTCACGCCGACCGCCTCGAGGTCGTTTTGAATCTGGGCGGCGAGGCCCTTGACCCAGTTGTTATTGGTCACCATGGTAAACTCGAGGTTTTCCACGCCGGCCTCGGCGAGCAGGCTCTTGGCCTTCTCGGGGTCGTAAGTGTAGACCGTGGAAGCCTTGTGGAAGTTCTCATGGGTCTTAGGCAGGAAGCCCTCGACCAGATCGGCGTGGCCCGCCATCTGGTTGCTGATGAGCTTCTCGGTGTCGATGGCGTAGAAGAACGCCTGGCGCACCTTGGGATTGTCGAAGGGAGCCTTCTTGGTGTTGAACATCAGGAAGGGCTGGTTGAAGCCGGGAACGTACTCGACGGTGGCGCCGGCGGCGGAAAGCTGGTCGGCGTTGGCATCGGGCACATTCTCCATAACCTGGACGGAAGCCTCCTGCAGCGCCGTGGTACGGGCGGTGTCGTCAAGCAGGATGTTCCAGCTCATGGTGTCGGCGGTAGCCTTCATGGAGCCGTTGTAGTTCTCGTTGGGGGCGAACTCGATCGTGCCGCCGTCGTCGCCGTTGATGGCGACGTACTTCCAGGGGCCGGAACCGATCGGCATGGTCTTGAGCTCGTCCTCGGTAGCCGCAGCCGGGAAGATCTTGACAACGCTCAGACGGCCCTTCAGCAGGCTTTCGAAGGGGTACTTCAGCGTGAAGGAGACAGTGGCGTCATCCTTGGCGGAGACAGACTCGATGAATTCGAGGAATGCGCCGTAGGTGGCGTCTGCCATGTTCTTCTCGAAGGCGTTGACCACGTCGGCGGACGTGACATCGGTGCCGTCGGAGAACTTCGCGCCCTCGCGCAGAGTGACCTCGTACTCGACGTCGGAGACCTTCACAGGCTCATCGGCGGCAAGCGCGTTGTAGGTCTTGTAGGTGTGCAGGTCAAGATCGTAAAGACCTTCGAACACATGCCAGGTGGCGGCAAGCATCAGAGCGGAGCTGTTGCCGATGGGGTTGCAGTTCGTGCTGGTATATGCGCACGCACCCGTCAGAGCGCCGCCCTCGACGGCAGCGCCTTCGCCGCCCTCGGTGGTCGTGGCGGTCTCGCCGCCGCCGCAACCGTACAGACCCAGACCGACCGTAGCAGCGGCGACAGCGCTGCCCGCAACGAACGTGCGGCGGTCAAGAGCGATCTTGTTTTCCATTGTCCTCCCTTTCGACAATATTCATTTCAGAGCGAAACGACGACGTTTCCTCTTCAGCATGCTACAGACGGGCATTCTACCGAAAAGACCCCGAACCGTAGCATACGTGCCGTTCGTTCACGACGAACGGCACGTATGCCAGCCAAAAGACATCGACGGCATATTTTTTAAGGATATCGCGAAACGATGCTTTGTTGCGTCTCGGTTAACTATCCGTAAAACGAATGTCTATTTTTTACGGCAAACGGCTGCAAGGCCGCACCGAACGGCATAAAAAAGCCCCCGACGAATCGGGGGCTTGCAAAGACGCGGGACGGCTTAGCCGAACAGCTCGATGGTCTGGCCTTCGGCCAGGGTGACCATGGCCTTTTTCCAGGTGCGGGTATAACCCTGCTGGTAGCGGACACGCTTGGGCTTCGGCTTGACGTTCATGGTGTTCACGCGAACCACCTTCACGTCGAAGATAGCCTCGATAGCCTGGCGAATCTCGACCTTGTTGGCACCCTTGGCCACCTCGAAGGTGTAGGTGTTCTTGGACATCATGTCGTAGCTGTGCTCGGTGATAACCGGGCGAATGATAACCTCGCGGGGATCCTTCATTATGCGAGCACCTCCTCAAGGCGTTCCAGAGCGGCAGCGGTCAGAACCAGAACCTTGTTGTCCACGAGCTCCATGGTGTTGGCAGCGGAAACAGGAATGATGTTGACGCGCTCGATGTTGCGGAAAGACAGGTAGGCGTTGACATCGTCGTCGGCCACCACGATGGTGGTGCGGCGGTCGCAACCCAGGGCCTTCAGCGCAGCGGCAGCCTGCTTGGTGGAGGGCTTCTCGAAGTCGAAGCCGTCAACCACGATCAGCTGCTCGTCGGCGAGCTTGGCGGACAGGGCGGAACGCATGGCGAGCTTGACTTCCTTGCGGTTCACGCGGAACTCGTAGCTGCGGGGATGCGGACCGAACACGGTGCCGCCGCCGGCCCATTGGGGAGCACGGATCGTACCCTGACGAGCACGGCCAGTGCCCTTCTGGCGCCACGGCTTCTTGCCGCCGCCGCGGACCTCGCCGCGGGTCTTGGTGTCGTGGGTGCCCTGACGCATGGCGGCGCGATAAGCACGGACGACCGTGTGCATCACATGCACGTTCGGCTCGATGCCGAACACAGCGGCGTTCAAGTCGGCCTCTTTGACCTTCTTGCCGCTGGCATCTTTGATTTCAATCTTTGCCATTATGGTGATCTCCTATTACAAGTAAGGTCTTAAGCCATGCGAACGCGGACGATGCCGTTCTTGCCGCCCGGCACGGAGCCCTTGACAAGAATCAGGTTCTGCTCGGCGTCGATGCGGACGACCTCGAGGTTCTTGACGGTCACGGTATCGCAACCCATGTGACCCGGAAGGCGAACGCCCTTGAAGACGCGAGACGGCGTGGCGCACTGACCGATGGAGCCCGGAGCGCGATGGAAGTGCGCGCCGTGGCCGCCGGGGCCGCCGCCGAAGCCGTGGCGCTTGATAACGCCCTGGAAGCCCTTACCCTTGGAGGTGCCGGTGACGTCGACCTTCTTGACCTCGGCGAAAGCCTCGACGGTCTGCAGGTCGCCGACCTTGTAATCGGCGGCGTTGTCGACGCGGACCTCGCGCAGGTAGCGGGTCGGCTCGGTGCCCTGCTTGGCGAAGTGACCCGCCATGGGCTTGTTGATCTTGTACTCGCCGCTCTTGTACTGCTTCACCGTGCCGAAACCGAGCTGGACAGCCTCGTAGCCGTCGGTGGCAGCGGTTTTGACCTGGCAGACCTTGTTCGGCTCTGCAACGATGACGGTAACGGGGACCACGCGGTCGTTCTCGTCGAACAACTGGGTCATGCCGATTTTCTTGCCGTAAATAGCGTTAATCATGCCACACACTCCTTACAGCTTGATCTCGATGTCGACACCGGCAGGAAGGTCGAGGCGCATGAGCGAATCGACCGTGTTCGGAGTCGGCTCCAGGATGTCGATCAGGCGCTTGTGGGTACGCATCTCGAACTGCTCACGAGAATCCTTGTTCACGTGGGGTCCGCGCACGACGCAGTACAGGTTGCGCTCGGTGGGCAGGGGGATAGGTCCGGAAACCTTGGCACCGGTCTTCTGGGCGGTGTCGACGATGAGCTTGGTGGACTGGTCCACGATCTCATGGTCGTAGCCCTTCAGGCGGATGCGAATCTTCTGATTAGCCACTTTCATTTCCTCCATGAATTAAAGCCGAGGCTTAGGCGTTGCCGCCGGCCTTGCTGATAATTTCCTCCGCCACGCTCTTGGGCACCGGCTCGTAGGAGTCGAACTGCATGGTGTAGGTCGCACGACCCTGCGTGCCGCTGCGAAGGTCGGTCGCATAGCCGAACATGTTGCCTAGGGGAACCTTCGCGCTGATGGAGACGGCGTTGCCACGCTGCTCCTGGCCCTGGATCAGGCCGCGGCGAGACGGGATGTCGCCCATGACGAAGCCGACGTACTCCTCGGGAGTCTCGACCTCGACGGCCATGACGGGCTCGAGGATGACCGGGTTGGACTTCTTCAAGGCGTCCTTGATTGCCATGGAGCCGGCAACCTTGAATGCAGCCTCGGAGGAGTCGACGTCGTGATAGGAGCCGTCGATCAGCTCGACGCGAACGTCCTCGACGGGGTAACCGGCCAAAACGCCGTGCTCGAGCGCATCCTGGATGCCCTTGTCAATCGAGGGGATGTACTCCTTGGGAATGACGCCGCCCACGATCTTGTTCTCGAACTCGTAGCCCTTGCCGGCCTCCTGCGGGTACATGTTGATGACCGCATGGCCGTACTGGCCGCGACCGCCGGACTGACGGACGAATTTGCCCTCGGCGTTCATGACTTCCTTGCCCGGGCGCTCGCGATAGGCGACCTGCGGCTTGCCGACGTTCGCCTCGACCTTGAACTCGCGCAGCAGGCGGTCGACGATGATCTCCAAGTGGAGCTCGCCCATGCCGGCGAT